>DASQGX010000086.1:0-3237 GCA_035632395.1 Allostellaceae bacterium | reverse complement strand
TCCTTCGCGGTGTCCGGAATGATGATGCCGCCCGCCGTCTTCTCCTCGGACTCGAGACGACGGATCAGGACACGGTCCTGCAACGGCTTGAACTTCATGGGAAAATCCCTCCTCGTTGGTGCCTTCCACATACGGCCGCCTGCCCCCGTTCCGAGGCAGCTGCTAGCACTCGCGGCCGTTGAGTGCCAGTGAGATAGGGGCTGGCCTTTGGCCTGTCAACGGGCTGACTCGGATTTAGCAGCACTTTTTGTCGGAAGCTGCTAATTCGTTGAAATAAATAATATTTTCTTGAGGAAAGAGCGCCAAGCTGGAACGGTGTTTGCAACGGAAGCGAATGGAGACCGTCTGACTCTGTGAGGTGCGCGCCATGAACCGAATGCGGCTGCAACTCCTCGATGGCTATCGGCTGACCACGGCCGAGATCCTCTATCACATGCCGGATCATCCGCGCCTGCTGCAAAGCTTCGTCTGGCAGGAGCTCGACATCGCGCCGCGGTTTCCGGTGCTGCGCCGCTTCCTCGATTTCTGGACGCACAATCTCGACGGCAAGCTGCACTCGGTCAAAGTGGCGCAGGCGCCCCTGCTGGTGCCGTCGCGGTTCAGCCACGCGCAGATTTCCCTCAGCCTGCACTAAACACGAGCGCGGCGCGGCAATGCGTCGCTTGCCAGAGTGCGCTTGGCGGAAGAGTGTCGCCCCATGACCGCAACCGAAGCCGGGCGCGAGCAAAGCCTCGCCGGCGCGAGCGACGCGCCGCGCGACCGCGCTGTTGCCTACTGGCTGCTCGTCTGCGCCGCGATGATCTTCGTCATGGTGGCGCTCGGCGGCCTGACGCGGCTGACCGAATCTGGCCTGTCGATCACCCAGTGGCAGCCGGTGTCGGGCGTGCTGCCGCCGCTAAGCGCGGCCGAATGGCAGGCGGCGTTCGACGCTTACAAGCAGATTCCGCAGTACGACGCGATCCACGCCGGCATGACGCTGGCGCAATTCAAGTCGATCTATTTCTGGGAATGGTTCCACCGGCTATGGGGCCGGCTGATCGGCGTCGTCTTCCTGCTGCCATTCCTCTATTTCCTGCTGCGGCGGAGGATTCCGCCGAACCTGGCGCCGCGGCTCATGCTGCTGTTTCTGCTCGGCGCGTTTCAGGGCGCGCTCGGCTGGTGGATGGTCGAAAGCGGCCTCGAAAGCCGCATCGAGGTCAGCCAATATCGCCTCGCCGCGCATCTCGCCATGGCGATCGTGATCTATGGCGCGATCCTGTGGGTGGCGCTCGACCTGTTGCGGCCGGCGCGACACGAAACCGCGCCCGGCATGCGCCGCGGTGCGAGCGCGCTGCTGGTGCTGGCCTTCGTCACACTGATCGCTGGCGCCTTCACCGCCGGCTTGCGCGCCGGCTACATCGACAACACTTTCCCGCTGATGGACGGCCACATCGTGCCGCCGGCGTGGGGCCATCTGGCGCCGTGGTGGCGCAACCTGTTCGAGAACCCGGAAGCGGTGCAGTTCGATCACCGCGTGCTGGCGATCACCACCTGGTTCGGCGCGCTGGCGCTGTTCCTCGGCTCGTTCAGGGCACAGCTATCGTGCTTCGCGCGCGGCGCGGTGCACGCGCTGTTCACCGTGGTGACGATCCAGGCCGGGCTCGGCATCGCGACACTGCTGCTGGTGGTGCCGCTGCCGCTGGCGCTGTCGCATCAGCTCGGCGCGACGCTGGTGATCACCGCCGCTTTGATCGTGCGGCACGCCCTGGCCACCCCCGCCTAGAGCCGCGCCGGGCCCGAACTCGCGCCCGGCGGAGGGCCGGGCTAATATCGCGCCATGGTCGATTTCCCGCGCAAAACGCCGGCGGATTGGGCGGCACTCGCTGCCAAGGATCTTGGCGGCAAGGACGCCGCGACACTGACTTGGCAGACGCCCGAAGGCATCGCCGTCAAGCCGCTTTACACGGCAGTCGATCTCGAGGCAATCGAGCGGCGCGACGAGGTGCCGGGCTTCGCGCCGTTCACGCGCGGCGTGCGCGCGACGATGTACGCCAACCGGCCGTGGACCATCCGGCAGTACGCCGGCTTCTCAACCGCCGAGGAATCGAACCGCTTCTATCGCGAGAATCTCGCCGCCGGGCAGATGGGCCTGTCGGTTGCCTTCGACCTTGCCACCCACCGCGGCTATGACAGTGACCATCCGCGCGTCGTCGGTGACGTCGGCAAGGCCGGCGTGGCGATCGATTCGGTCGAGGACATGAAGATCTTGTTCGACGGCATTCCGCTCGACCGCATGTCGGTGTCGATGACGATGAATGGCGCGGTGCTGCCGGTGTTGGCCGGCTACATTGTCGCGGCGGAAGAGCAGGGCGTCGCCGCGGCGAAGCTCGCCGGCACCATCCAGAACGACATCCTCAAAGAATTCATGGTGCGCAACACCTACATCTATCCACCGGCGCCTTCGATGCGCATCGTCGCCGACATCATCGAATACACCGCGCGCCACATGCCCAAGTTCAATTCGATCTCGATCTCGGGCTACCACATGCAGGAAGCCGGTGCGACCTGCGTGCAGGAGCTGGCGTTCACGCTCGCCGACGGCCTCGAATACGCGCGCGCGGCGCTGTCGAAAGGATTGAAGATCGACGATTTCGCACCGCGCCTGTCGTTCTTCTTCTGCATCGGAATGAACTTCTTCATGGAGATCGCCAAGCTGCGCGCCGCGCGGCTGCTGTGGGCGACGCTGGTGCAGGAGAAGTTCAAGCCGGCCAATCCGGCGAGCCTGGCGCTCAGGACGCATTGCCAGACTTCGGGCGTCTCGCTCACCGAACAAGATCCGCACAACAACATCATCCGCACGACGATCGAGGCGCTGGCCGCGGTTCTGGGCGGCACGCAGTCGCTGCACACCAATTCCTTCGACGAGGCGATGGCGCTGCCGACTCCGTTCTCGGCGCGCATCGCCCGCAACACGCAGCTCATCATCGCCGAGGAATCCGGGGTCCCGCACGTCGTCGATCCGCTCGGCGGCAGCTATTACGTCGAGAGCCTGACGCAATCGGTGGTGGCGGCGGCGCGCACGCTGATCGACGAGGTCGAAGCGCTGGGCGGCATGACCAAGGCGGTCGAAAGCGGCCTGCCGAAGCTGCGCATCGAAGAGGCGGCGGCGCGGCGCCAGGCGCGCATCGACCGCGGCGAGGAAGTCATCGTCGGCGTCAACAAGTACCGCGCCAACCAGGGCGAGGACGCCGACATCCG
>DASQGX010000085.1:0-6188 GCA_035632395.1 Allostellaceae bacterium | reverse complement strand
TCGCCGCGCCGCGCGGATGACGCGACAGGCGATCTCGCCGCGATTGGCGATGAGGATTTTCTTGAACACTCTAGGTCCGGAAGGTCGGCTTGCGTTTCTCGAGAAACGCGGCCAGGCCTTCACGCCCTTCCGGCGAGGCGCGCGCTTCGGCGATGGCATCGGCCGTGCGCGCCATCACCGAAGGCGCGATTGGCTTACCGGCGACGGCGGCGACCATGCGCTTGGCCCTCGCCTGCGCGCCGGGCGCGCCTTGCAGCAGGGCAGCGATGATTTCATCGGTCGCGGCATCGAGCTGCGCCAAGGGCGCTACCTTGTGCACCAAGCCGATACGCAGCGCCTCGTCGGCATTGAAGGCTTCGCCGGTCAGATTGTATCGCCGCCCCTGGCGCGGTCCAATCGTCGCCGTGAGATAGGGCGCAATGGTCGCCGGCAACAGGCCGAGCCGCACTTCAGAGATGGCGAAGGTCGCTTCGGCCGCTGTCACGGCAACGTCGCAAGCGCAGATCAGGCCGATGGCGCCGGCATAGGCTGCGCCGTTGACCCGCGCCACCGTCGGCTTCGGCAACGTGTCGAGGCGGCGCAGCATGCGCGCCAGGCCCATCGCGTCGGCGCGGTTCTCGCGCTTGCTGTAGCTGGCGACGCGGCGCATCCAGTTGATATCGGCACCGGCGGAAAACGCGGAACCGGCGCCGGTCAGCACCACGACGCGCACCGACGCGTCACGCGCCAACTCAGCGAACAACCGGTCGAGATCGCGGATCAGCGCATCGTCGAAGGCGTTGCGGCGCTCCGGCCGGTTGAGCGTGACCGTGGCGACGCCGCGCGCGTCCCGCGAGGCCAGCACCGCGCTCATGTCACATCCGGAAGACGCCGAAACGCGTCGCTTCGATGGGCGCGTTGAGGCTGGCCGAAATCGACATCGCCAGGACGCGTCGCGTGTCCTTGGGATCGATGATGCCGTCGTCCCATAGCCGCGCGCTGGCGTAATACGGATGACCCTGCGTCTCGTACTGCTTTCGGATCGCCGCCTTGAAGCGGTTCTCCTGCGCCTTGGGCCAGGATTTGCCCCGCGCGCCGTCGCGCCGGACTGTGGCCAGGACATTGGCCGCCTGTTCGCCACCCATCACCGAGATGCGCGCATTCGGCCAGGTCCAGAGGAACCGCGGCGCGTAGGCGCGGCCACACATCGCATAATTGCCAGCGCCGAAGCTGCCACCGACGATGACCGTGAATTTCGGCACGGTGGCGCAGGCGACCGCGGTGACCATTTTGGCGCCATCCTTGGCGATGCCACCCGCTTCGTATTTCTTGCCGACCATGAAGCCGGTGACGTTCTGGAGAAACACCAGCGGAATGCCGCGCTGCGCGCAAAGTTCAATAAAGTGTGCCCCTTTCAGCGCACTTTCCGAGAAAAGGATGCCGTTATTGGCGATGATGCCGACGGGATAACCCCACAATCGTGCGAATCCGGTCACGAGCGTCTCGCCATAGCGTGGCTTGAATTCATCGAGCTCGCTGCCATCGACCAGCCGTGCGATCAGCTCATGCACGTCATAGGGCTTGCGCGGATCGGACGGCACGACGCCGTAAAGCTCCTCGGGCCCGTAAAGCGGTTCGCGCGGCTCGGAGGTTTCAAGCTGGGTGCGCTTCATCCGGTTGAGATTGCCGACGCTACGGCGCAGCAGCACCAGCGCCTCGGCATCGTCGGCGGCGATTTGGTCGGCGACGCCCGAGACGCGGCCATGGACATCGGCGCCGCCCAGCTCCTCGGCCGATACCGTCTCGCCGGTTGCCGCCCTCACCAGCGGCGGCCCGCCGAGAAAGATCGTGCCGGTACCTTTGACGATGATACTTTCGTCGGCCATCGCCGGCACGTAGGCGCCGCCGGCGGTGCACGAGCCCATCACCGCCGCGAGCTGCGGCACGCCGGCTGCCGACAGCGTCGCCTGGTTGTAGAAGATGCGGCCGAAATGATCGCGGTCGGGAAAGACCTCGTCCTGCGTCGGCAGGAACGCGCCACCGCTGTCGACCAGATATAGGCACGGCAGGCTGTTCTCGCGCGCGATCTCTTGGGCGCGCAGATGCTTTTTCACCGTGATCGGATAATAGGTGCCGCCTTTGACCGTGGCGTCATTGGCGACAATGACGCATTCACGGCCCATCACCGGACCGATGCCAGTGACAATGCCGCCGGCTGGCACGTCGTCGCCGTAGAGACCATAGCCGGCGAAGGCGGAGAATTCGAGGAACGGCGCGCCGGGATCGAGCAGGCGCCGGATGCGCTCGCGCGCCAGAAGCTTGCCGCGCTTCACATGCTTATCGCGCGCATCCTTGCCGCCGCCCTCGCCGATGGCCTTGAGTTTCTTGTCGAGATCGGCGACCAGCGCGCGCGCCGCCTTGACGTTGGCGCGGAATTCAGCGGTGCGCGGATCGAGCGCGGTCTTGAGTACAGCCATTACGCGGTCTCCTCGAACAGTTCGCGCCCGATCAGCATGCGCCGGATTTCCGACGTGCCGGCGCCGATCTCGTAAAGTTTGGCGTCGCGCAGCAGCCGGCCGGTCGGAAACTCGTTGATGTAGCCGTTGCCGCCGAGCGTTTGGATCGCCTCGAGCGCCATCTGCGTCGCGCGCTCGGCGGCGTAAAGGATGGCACCGGCGGCGTCCTTGCGCGTTGTCTGGCCGCGGTCGCAGGCGCGTGCGACGGTATAGACATAGGCGCGTGCCGCGTTGAGCCCAGTGTACATGTCCGCGAGCTTGCCCTGCATGAGCTGAAACTCGCCGATGGCTTTGCCGAACTGCTTGCGGTCGTGGACATAGGGGATCACCGCGTCAAGGCAGGCCTGCATGATGCCGAGCGGCCCACCCGCCAGCACGACGCGTTCGTAATCGAGGCCGCTCATCAGCACGCGGACGCCTTCATTCAGCTTGCCGAGCACGTTCTCGGCCACGACCTCGCAATCTTCAAAGACCAACTCGGCGGTCGGCGAACCGCGCATACCGAGCTTGTCCAGCTTTTGCGCCACGCGAAACCCCTTCGTGCCCTTCTCGACCAGGAACGCCGTGATGCCGCGCGCTGCAGCAGCAGGGTCGGTCTTGGCGTAGACCACCAGCGTGTCGGCGTCGGTGCCGTTGGTAATCCACATCTTGCTACCGTTGAGGACGTAGCGGTCGCCCTTCTTCTCCGCCCGCATCGCCATGGCGACGACGTCGGAGCCGGCACCGGTTTCGCTCATCGCCAAGGCGCCGACATGCTCGCCGGAAATCAGCTTGGGCAGGTATTTGCGCTTCTGCGCAGCAGTACCATTGCGGCGAATCTGGTTCACGCACAGGTTGGAATGCGCGCCGTAGCTGAGTCCGATCGAGGCCGAGCCGCGGCTCACTTCCTCCATCGCCACGACATGCGCGACATAGCCCATACCGGCGCCGCCGAATTCCTCTTCGACGGTGATGCCGTGCAGGCCGAGCTTGCCCATCTTGGGCCAGAGCTGGCGCGGAAAGGCGTCGCTGCGGTCGATCTCGGCGGCGATCGGCGCGATCTCGGCATCGGCGAAGCCACGGACGCTGTCGCGCAGCATTTCGACCTCGGAACCCAGATCGAAATCGAGCGCCGGATAGCGGTTCCGCGGCATGGCCCCTCCCCTGAACGGCAGTTTAACGGGGTACGAGTGCTCCCCGGTACTGCTTCGTTATTGCCCGTCAACCTAACACCATGACGCCGAAGACGAAATCAGCAGGGCACGGCTCGCGCCCTTATCTAGGTTCACGGTGAAATAAGGGAATTCGGGGTGGCTGAGACTGGGTAGTTATGTTGCCATCGGGGCCGGCGCTCGATGGTGTAACATCATCGTCTACCCGCGACCTGAGACGAGACCCTATGACGATTCAGTGGGAAAGATGGAATCTCTCAGCCTCCGGACGAATTAGCGAAGTGGCGCCGTGATCGGATTCCTGCCATGAAGGTGCACGCATGAGATTGTTGCTAGCAGCGTTGATCGTTCTCTCGCTCGCGTCGCCGGCTTGGGCGGGTGACGCCGCCGTCGGCCATGCGCTCGCGCAGCGTTGGTGCGCGAGTTGCCATGCGGTCGAGCCGGCGGCGTCGCAGGTGAACGATGTCGCGCCTTCGTTCGACGCGATCGCCAGCACCAGCGGCCAGAACCAGGCCAAACTGTATGCCTGGCTGCGGGCGCCGCATCCGGCGATGCCCGACCTTCAGCTTTCACGCCAGAACATCGACGATATCGTCACGTACATCCAAAGCCTGCGAACGCAGCCTTGACTCTTCGCGGCGGTTGCTAATTTCGTCCCCGACGTGGGGCTGGGCTGATCGCTTAAACCGGCTCCATAAGGCTTGGCTCGTCGTACTTCACGTTCCCGATCCGCGTGCTGATCTCGAAGCATTCCATCTGCTTCGCAGGGAATGGCTTGAGGATCGCGCGCAGTGCGCTATTGCTGATGGCCCGCTCGCCCAAGCTCTCATCCCAATACAGCGTTTGCTTGCCATCAGGATGCGGGGTGCGGAGCTTTGCGAGCCTGCTGGCCGTGAGCTTGATTCGCCGTGAGATTGATCTAGGCATGAGTTGACCTGCTCGGTGCGAGACCGAAATAAGGGAAGTGACCTTTTTCTGAGGGTGGCGACGTTTTAGAACGCCGACATATTAAATTCCCTCAGCCAAGAAAAAGAGTTCCCTTAGGCACTTAGCGTACGTTGCCTTATTTCCAAAACACTGGAACCCCATAAAAACATTATCGGGGCATTACATCGCTGCAAGGATGCACGCGATCAGGGATGGCCACGTGCCGGTGCCCGTACAACCTCACGACTGGCAACCTTCCTCCAAGGAGTATTCACCGTGAAATCCCATCGTTTCTCTGCCCCTGCCTTTGCCTTGCTTGTCGGACTCGGCGGCCTCGTCGCCGCCGCGCCTGCCTTCGCCCAAGCCACGCCGGCGGCCCCGACGGCGCCGGCGCCCATCGCCCAGGAACAGCCGGGACAACCGCACCACCACAGCGCCGAGCAATTCATCGCCGGCCGCATTGCCTTCCTCAAGGCCGAACTCAAGATCACGCCGCAGCAGGAAGCACAATGGAACAAGGTCGCCGAGGCGATGCTCGTCAACGCCAAGGCGACCGACGCGGCGCGGGCGCAAATCCCCGAAGGACCGAAGAATGCGGTCCAAGCGCTCGAAACCCGCGGCCATATGGCGGAGACGATGGCGAAGAATACGGAGCGGCTGCTCGTCGCGTTCCGGCCGCTTTACCAGAATCTGTCACCGGACCAGCAGAAAATGGCGGACGAGATTCTGGCCGGGCATTTCCACCACCACGGCCATTTCGACTGATCGTCTGCGCGCGGTGCCCGGCTGGCCACGTTTCCCCCGCGTGGCCGGCCGCATCGTCCGCTTACGGCCGGGCCGCGAAATACGCCTTCATCGGCTCAAAGTAGCTGCGCTCCCAACCGCCGTCGCGATAGCTGGTGTGCCCGTCGGGGACATTGCGGTGATTGACCGTCACCAGGGTCCCACTTGCGACCGGTTCGAACAGCACCTCGATTTCTGAATCGGGATCGGCGGCGGTGAATTTCGTCGTACGCCAAGACTGCACGATGCGCTTGCCCGGATCGAGCGTCAGATTCTTGCCGGTGATGTAACCGTCCCAAACGGTGAACGTGCCGCCGACACTGCCGGAGCAGGTTGCCGGATGGCCGCCGGTCATCGCGGCGTGGGCGCTACTGTCGAGCCAGGCGTCGTAGACCGCATGCGGCGGCGCCGGAACGACGTCAGAGACGCTGAAAGCCAAGCTCATGCTGGTCTCCCGTGGAGACCTGCGCATCATACACCGCGACCGCGGTCATGTTCACCAGGCCGCGGACTGTCACCGCCGGGGTCACGATATGAGCGGGCTTGCGGAGCCCCAACAGGATGGGCCCGATATTGAGGCCGTCACCCAACACCTTGAGCAGATTGAAGGCGATGTTGGCGGCGTCGAGATTGGGCATGATCAGCAAATTGGCGGCGCCTTTGAGATGCGAATTCGGGAAGACGCGGTTGTGGATCTCTTCGACAATCGCCGCGTCGCCATTCATCTCGCCCTCGACTTCGAGATCGGGCGCGCGCTTGAGCAGCAGCTCCATCGCCTGACGCATCTTGCGCGCGCCAGGCGTATCCGAGCCGCCGAAGTTCGAATGCGACA
>DASQGX010000084.1:0-9184 GCA_035632395.1 Allostellaceae bacterium | reverse complement strand
CACCTCCGACGGCGGCACTGTTTGCGTGCGGATCGACATCACCGAACTTAAGAAGCGCGAGGTCGAACTCGAGGCGCTAGGCGAAACCCTGCGCAAAAGCCAGGAGCACCTGGCGCAGGCGCAACGCACATCGGGGACCGGTAGCGTCGAGCGCAACCTTCAGACCGGCGACGTCAAGTGGTCGGAAGAATGCAGCCGGATGTTTGGCCGCGATCCCAACTTGCCGGCGCCGACGCGCGCGGAGTTTCTCGCACTCGTCCATCCCGACGACCGCGCTACCTACGAAGCGTCGATGATCGCGTCGGAAAGCGGGCGCGATTCGCAACCGTTCAAATTCCGCGCGCTGCACACTGATGGCTCGATCCGCTGGTTCTACTGCGAAACGTCGCTGGTGAAGGATGCCGCGGGCCAGCCGTGGAAGCGTATCGGCACTTATCGCGACATCACGGAAGAAGAAAGGTCCGCCGAAGCGCTTAAAGAGCTGACCGAAAAAGTGCGGCGGAGCCAGGAATACCTGTCGCAGGCGCAGCGCCTGGCGCGCATGGGCAGCGATTTCCGGGATCTGCGCTCGGATACTGCCGAATGGTCGGATATGAGTTACGAGATTTTCGGCGTCGACAAGGCGACGTTCGCCCCGACGACCGAAAACTTTCTCAAGATGGTCGTCCCCGAGGACCATGCAGTCATCGCGCGCACGCGGGCCGAAATCGCGGGAGGCCGCAACCCGGAGCCGTTCGAGTACCGCATCATCCGACCGGACGGAGCCATCCGGCATATCGCCCGCGAGTGCGCGGTCGAGTTCGACGCGAACGGCAAGCCGCTCTATATGATCGGCACCATCCGGGATGTCACCGAACGGCATGCCAAGGACGAAGAAATCCGTCAAAAGAGCCGGGAAATCGAAGAGCGCAACCAGGAGCTCCAGCGGTCCAATGCGGAGCTCGAGCAGTTCGCCTATGTCGCATCGCACGATCTGCAAGAGCCGCTGCGTATGGTGGCGAGTTACTGCCAGTTACTCCAGCGCCGCTACAACGATAAACTCGACAAGGACGCAAACGATTTCATCGGCTTCGCCGTCGAAGGCGCAAACCGGATGCAGCGTCTAATCAGTGACCTCCTTTCCTACTCGCGTGTCGGCCGCAAAGGCGGCGATCCGGCGCCGTTCGAGTTTGCCGAAGCCGTCACTGCGGCGCTTGCCAATCTCAAAGGTGCAATCACCGACAGCGGCGCAATCATCACTGTCGGCACGCTCCCGCGCGTCGTCGGTGTGCACATGCAACTAACGCAGCTCATGCAGAATCTTGTCGGCAACGCAATCAAGTTTCAGCGCGAAGGCGTGGCGCCTGCAATCTCGATTTCCGCGACCAGCGAAGGGCCGATGTGCCACTTCGTCGTCGAGGACAACGGCATCGGTATCGAGCCGCAATATCTTGAGCGCGTGTTCCTGATCTTCCAGCGCCTGCACGAGCGGAACAAATATCCCGGGACCGGCATCGGTCTCGCGATTGCGAAGAAAGTCATCGAATATAACGGCGGCCGCATCTGGATTGAATCGACGCCGGGCCAGGGCAGCCGCTTCCATTTCACCCTTCCGGCCGACATCCAGAATGGAGCCGCCAATGCCTGACACGTACAATAATTCTCACGTCGTTGAAGTATTGCTCGTCGAAGATAATCCTGGCGACGCGCGCCTGACGCAGGAAGCGCTACGCGAAGGAAAATTGCGAAACCGGATTCACCACGCGCGCGACGGCGTAGAAGCGCTCGCATTTTTACGGCGCGAAGGGGAATTCCGCGATGCGCCCCAGCCCGACATCATCCTTCTCGATCTCAATATGCCGCGCAAGGACGGGCGCGAGGTCCTCGCCGAGATCAAGGCCGATCCTAAACTGCGGTTTATCCCGGTGGTGGTATTGACGACTTCCGAGGCCGAAAACGACATCGTCCGTAGCTACGAGCTGCACGCCAATTGCTACATCACCAAGCCAGTCGATCTGGAGAAGTTCACTAAGATCGTGCACACGATCGAAGACTTCTGGCTGCAAGTGGTGACGCTGCCGCACCGAAGCGAACGGGCCTGAGTCGATTCGAGACAACGAGCCGACCATGTCAGACGCTGGCGCTCCTTCTGCGACGCGCACGCTGCATATCCTCCTGATCGAGGATAACCCGGGCGATGCCCGGCTGACGCAGCTGTTGCTCGAGGAAGCCAGCGATTTCTCCTTTGACCTCGTACACGTGACGAGCTTCGAACAGGGGATGGCCGCGCTCGCCGGCGGCGGCTTCGATATCGCCCTCGTCGACCTGTCGCTCGGCGATTCTCACGGGCTCGAAACCGTCCGACGCATGCATCAGCGCGTTCCGCTGATGCCAATGATCGTCCTCAGCGGTCTCGAAGACGAGACCATGGCGATGGCGACGTTGCAGGAAGGCGCCCAGGACTATCTGGTGAAGGGCCAGGGCGACGGCAACCTGATCAAGCGCTCGATACGCTATGCGATGGAGCGCAAACGCGTCGAAGCCCAGCTGATCGAAACCAAGAACAGCGCCGAGGCCGCAAGCCGTGCCAAGACCGATTTTCTCGCTAACATGAGCCACGAGCTGCGGACACCGCTCAACGCCATCATCGGTTTTTCCGAAATTCTGAAGCAAGAGCCGCTTGGCCCGCTCGGCCATCCGTCATATCGCGACTATGTGCGCGACGTCTATGAAAGCGGCGTGCACTTGTTGCGCATCATCAACGACATTCTCGATCTGTCGAAAATCGAGGTCGGCAAGCTGACGCTCAGCGAAACGCCAGTCGATCCGCGCGAGGCGATCGAATCTTGTATGCGCATCGTGCGCGAACGTGCCGACAATGGCGGCATCGCCCTGATCGCGGAGGTCGCCCCGGATCTGCCGACCCTCAATGCCGACGAGCGCATGGTGAAGCAGGTGCTGCTCAACTTGCTGTCGAACGCCATCAAATTCACGCCGTCCGGCGGTTCGGTGCGTATCGTCGCGCGCACCGACGACGAAGACGGTCTGGTGATCGAGGTTGCCGATACCGGCATCGGCATCGCCGCCACCGATATCGAGCGCGCTTTGCAGCCATTCGAGCAGATCGACAGCTCGCTGCACCGCAAGTACCAGGGCACCGGCCTCGGTCTGCCCCTCGCCCGCTCGATGTGTGAGCTGCATGGCGGCCGCTTCGTTATCGAGAGCGCGGTCGGTAAGGGTACGGCCGTCACAGTGCGCTTCCCGCCCGAACGCAGCCTGCGCAGGGCACCGGCGCAGGGTGCGCGTGACGTCGCCTAGCGCGCTGCCGGCCTAGAACGTCCCCGGATACGCTCCGCCGTCGATCAGCAGATTTTGGCCGGTGATGTAGCCGGCTTGCACGCTGCACAAAAACGCGCATGCAGCACCGAATTCGGCAGGCGTGCCGGCGCGGCCCGCTGGAATGGTCGCCAACCGCCGGCGCTGCGCTTCTTCGACGGAAATCTTCGCATTTCTTGCCATCGTTTCGGTGTTGGCGCGCAACCGATCGGTGTCCATCGCGCCCGGCAGCAGATTGTTGATTGTCACGTTGTGCGCCACAGTCTTGCGCGCCAGGCCGGCGATGAATCCGGTAAGGCCGGTGCGCGCGCCGTTCGACAGCCCGAGAATGTCAATCGGCGCTTTGACCGCGCTCGAGGTGATATTGACGATGCGGCCGAAACGCCGTGCGATCATCGCATCGACAGTCGCCTGGATTAAGGCGATCGGCGTCAGCATATTGGCATCGAGCGCCTTGATCCATATGTCGCGCGTCCAGTCGCGGAAATCGCCCGGCGGCGGTCCGCCGGCATTGGTCACGAGGATATCCGGCGACGGACATGCGGCCAGCGCTGCGGCGCGGCCTTCCGCTGTGGTGATGTCGCCGGCGACCGCAGTGACCTTGACGCGATAGCGGTCGCGTAACTCCGCCGCCGTGACCTCAAGCGCCTCACGGCCGCGCGCGGTAATCACCAGTCCGACACCTTCGGCAGCAAGCGCCGCGGCGCAGCCTTTGCCTAACCCTTTGCTGGCGGCGCAGACAAGCGCAGTCTTACCCTTGAGACCCAAATCCATGCGCCCTCCGTTTTCCCACCCGTCTCGACGCTGTGCGGTCAATTCCTAGGGGTCATGGGCAGCGGCGGCAAGGATTTGAGATAGACCGCAATCGCCTGGCGATCGGAATCGGTCAGCAACATGGTGCCTTTAACCACTTCGCCCATTTGCCGGCTGACATCGTCGAGGTCGGGCGTTCTACCCGTCTTCAGCAGCGCTGCAATATCGGCAACGCTCCATTGGCCGATGCCCGTGTCGTTGTCGGGCGTGATGTTCGGCGAGCGCAAGCCATCCGGTCCGTTGGGATTACCAGCATAAGCGTGTCCACTCGTTTGGATGGCTCCAAGAAAATTGCGCGGCGTGTGGCATTCTTGGCAATGCACGACGGCCTCGGAGAGATAGCGGCCACGATTCCATTCCGGACCCTTGCTGGCGACCGGCGTTAGCGGTCCCGGTGTGAAATACAAAGCGCGCCAGACCACCAGCAGCGGGCGGAAATTGAACGGGAACTTGATCGCGTTGGGTTTATTCGGTGCCGGCACCGGCTTTTGCGCCATCAAATAGGCGTAGAGATCGGCGATGTCGCTGTCGCTCATACCGGTGTACGAAGCGAATGGAAACACCGGGTAGAGATATTCGCCATTGCGTCCCTCGCCGTCGCGTAGCGCGCGGCGGAAATCGGCGAGCGACCAGCGGCCGATGCCGCTGACCGGATCTGGCGTGATGTTGGGCGTATAGAAGGTTCCGAACGAAGTGACCAGCGCCCGGCCGCCAGCCAGGGGCGCGCCGTTATTCTTCGTATCCGTGTGGCAGGTGCCGCAGTCGGCGGCAGCAAAGATGTATGCACCGCGGGCGATCGCCGCATCGTCGGCGCGCGCGGCCGGCAACGCAGATAACGCAAAAGGGATGATTGCAATGGCGGCGAGCCAGGGCTTCATCGACTTTCGGTCCGATTGGGGCGCCAGGGGACCAGCTTGCGCAGGACCATGCAAGTCCTGCTTTTGAGACGTGCGTGCATATCCGGGCACGCACGTTACGAAAATCGCGTGTCAGGCCGACTTCACGATTGCGTTAGTTTCAGCCGATCGGACCGGCGACGTGCGCAGTGAATCCGGGCCGCTGTTGCAGCCGCTGGTACCATTTGGTCAAGGCCGGCATGTCGGGCCGTTCGATTGGATAGTTGAACCAGCGATGCACCCAGATGCCGGCGCAAATATCGGCGAGCGTGAACGTATCGTCGGCCAGAAATTCCTGCGCCCCGAGCTGGCGCTCGACCATCTCCCACAACGCAATCGCCTCGATGCGATAACGCGTTAGCATCGGAAAATCGCGCTGCGGCTCCGGCGTGCGGTAATAGCCGCGCATGAGTCCCGCGAGCGGCGCATTGAGCCGCGACAGCTGCCAATCCATCCAACGTTCGACATAGGTGCGGCGCGCAGGATCGGCCGGATGCAGCGCAGCGCCGTTATAAACGGCGCACAGATAGCGCATGATGGTGTTGGATTCCCAAATCACCAACTCACCGTCCTTGACTGTCGGCACCAAACCGTTGGGGTTCATTGTCCGGTAAGCCGGCGCGTCGTTACCGCCGAACTCTCCGCCCCAGTCGAGCCGTTCGTATTTGATTCCGAGATCGGTGCACACCCACAGCACCTTCTGGACGTTGGACGACGTCTTCCGTCCCCAGATCGTCAGCATGTCCCCTTCCCCCTGTGCCGCCCCATGCGCTCCGTCAGTCGATCAGGCCGAGTTCGAGCTTGGCTTCTTCGGACATCCGGTTCTTGTCCCACGGCGGCGTCCAGACCAATTTGACCCGCACGTCCTGCACGCCAGGCACCGCCGAAACCGCGTCGCGCACTTGGCCTGGCAATGCGCCGGCAACCGGACAGGCCGGCGTCGTCAGCGTCATCTCGATATAGACGACGCCGTCCTTGTTGACGATCAACTCATAAATCAGACCGAGGTCGACGAGGTTCACCGGAATTTCGGGATCGCGCACAGTCTTGAGCGCTTCGAGCACCTGTTCGCGCAGCGCCGGATCGCCTTCGTCAGGCGTCGGCCGCTCGACATCTTCCATCGCGGCGCTATACTCCGCGTCGTCGCGAAGGAATTCGAACGGATCGTGGCCGGTCTGCTCGCTGCTCACAGCCTACTCCGTCTTCACCGTCGCAGTGCTTGCACCAGCCGCCGCGCCATTCTTGAGCGCAGATTCGAACGCATGCCACGCCAGCGTCGCGCACTTGACCCGTGTCGGATAGGCGCGCACGCCTTCGAGCGGCGCGAGGCGTTCCATGTCTTCGGCGAGTGCGTCGGGCAGCGCCGGCGGTGTTTTGCCCGTCACCTCCGCGTGGAAGCCTTTGAACAGCGCGTCGGCTTCGGCCAGCGTCTTGCCTTTCAAGACCTCGGTCATCAGCGACGCCGATGCGGTCGAGATCGCGCAGCCGCGGCCGTCGAAGCTGACGTCCTTGATCCGGTCGCCGTCGAGTTCGAGATAGACCGTGACCCGGTCGCCGCACAGCGGATTATGCCCGTGCGCGAGATTGGTCGCGTGCTTGAGCGCATGGAAATTACGCGGATGGCGTCCGTGATCGAGGATGATGTCTTGATAAAGCTCGCGCGCGTCCATGGTCCTCACGCAAACAGTTTCTGTGCTGCGGTCAGAGCGGCGGCAAGCGCGTCGATGTCGCGCGCGTTGTTGTAGATGCCAAGCGACGCCCGGGTCGTGCCGGCGAGGCCGAGCCTATCCATCAGCGGCTGCGCGCAGTGATGGCCGGCCCGAACCGCGACATGGTGCTGATCGAGCACCGTCGCAAGATCGTGCGGATGCACGCCTTGCACGTCGATCGAAAGAATGCCGAGGCGGCGCTGTCCCGCCTCGACCAGCCGGATACCTGGCAGGCGCGACAGTTTGTCGACGCCGTAGCCGGTCAACTCTTCCTCATGCGCGAAGATCGCCTCGCGTCCGAGTGCCTCGATGTAATCGAGCGCCATCGCCAGCCCGATCGCGCCCGAGATATCGGGCGTGCCTGCCTCGAACCGATAGGGCGGCCGCTGGAACGATGTCTTCTCGAAGGTGACATGCTCGATCATGTTGCCGCCGCCCTGGAACGGCGGCATGGCCTCGAGAATCTCGCCGCGCACGTAGAGCACGCCGATGCCGCTCGGTCCGTAGGTCTTGTGGCCGGAAAAGGCATAGAAATCGCAATCGATCGCGCGCACGTCGACCGGCAGTCGCGGCGCGGCCTGGCAACCGTCGACAAGGACTTTGGCGCCGTGCGTGTGCGCAAGCTTAGCGACCGCTTCGACCGGCACCATGGCTCCGGTGGCGTTGGCAAGCTGCGTCACCGCGACCAGCTTCGTGCGCTTCGACAAACGGGCCTCGAATTCGGCGAGGTCGAGGCCGCCCGAGGCGTCGATCGGTGCGACGACCAGCTTCAGGCCGGTCCGTTCGCGGATTAGCTGCCAGGGCACGATATTGGAATGGTGCTCGAGCTCGGTGAGGAGCACCTCGTCTCCGGGCTTGAGAAATTTGAGGCCCCACGAATAGGCGACGAGGTTGATCGCTTCGGTCGCGCCGCGCACGAAGACGATCTCGTCGGCCGACGCCGCATTGAGGAATTTGCGTGTCGTCTGGCGCGCGTTCTCGTAACGCTCGGAGGCGCGCTCGGACAGGCGATAGACGCCGCGATGAACGTTGGCGTAGTCGGTGCGGTAGAACTCGGCGACGCCGTCGATCACCGCGGCCGGCTTCTGCGCCGAAGCCGCGCTGTCGAGGAACACCAGGCCCGGATTGCGTTCGAAGATCGGAAAGTCGCGCTTGATCCGCGCCGGATCGAGCGCGGGCTTCGCGGCCGTCTGCACTGCCGCGCGGCTCATGCGATGTCTCCCGCCAGCCAGCGCGCGACATGCCGGCCGAGATGCGCCCGCATGCCGGCGTCATCCTCGATGCGCTCGATCACTTCGGCGGCAAACGCCTCGACCAGCATTCGCCGCGCCTCGGCCGCGGGAATGCCACGGCTTTCGAGATAAAACAGCGCCGCCTCGTCGAGGTCGCCGACGGTGGCGCCGTGGCTGCACTTGACGTCGTCGGCCAGGATTTCGAGCTCGGGCTTGGCGTCGATCGCCGCACGCGCGCCGAGCAGCAGGTTCTTGCTGAGCTGGTTGGCGTCGGTCTTCTGCGCGTGCGGGCGCACGCCGATGGTTCCAAGAAAGACGCCGTGGGCCCGGTCGGTGGCGACGCTCTTATAGTATTCGCGCGTGACGCAACGCGGCGCCGCATGATCGACGACGGTCGCGATCGTGCCTTCCTGGTCGCCGCGCAATAAGGTCGCACCGAACAGGCCACATGCCGCGCCCTCGCCGTCGAATTTCAGATGGATGTCGGTGCGCGCGAGGCGGCCGCCGAGCGACAGCGTAAAATTTTCGTAGCGCGCACGGTCGGCGAGCTCGACGCGCAGGTGACCGAGATGAACTGCCGCCGTGCTTTCATCCTGCAGCTTGACGTGACGCAGGGCCGCGCCGGCGCCGACGGCAATCACACCGACGGTGTTGGTCCAATAGGCGCCTTCGCCCGCAAAGGTCTCGATTACGGTCGCGCGGCTGCCAGTACCGAGAAAAATGAGGTTGCGCAGCTGCGCCGATCGGCCGGTGGCGCGGCCGAAATGCGCGATTTCGATAGCGCGGTCGAGAACCGTATTCGGCTCGAGCGCCAACACAAAGCCGTCGGCGAAGAGCGCGGCGTTGAGCGCGACGAAAGGCTGCGCGCCGAGCGCGTCGGGCTCGCGCAAGGCTCCGTTCACCAATTCGGGCCGGTCACGCAGCGTCTGCGCGGTCGAACCGAGCCAAACTCCTTCGGGCAGCGCATCAACAGCCGATAGTTCCGGCACGAACGCACCATCGACCAGCACGATGCGATACGCCGCGCCGGCATAAAGCCACGGCGCGAGATCGGCAGCCGTAACCTTGCTGGAGACGTGCGCTGGCGGAAACGGCGCCCGCTGCAGCGGCTGAAGATCGGTGAAGCGCCACGCCTCCTGTTTGCGCGTCGGCCAGCCGATCTCTGCGAAACGCTGCATGGCACCGTCACGGCGTTGCTTGAGCCACGCCGGTTCAGCTG
>DASQGX010000083.1:0-8451 GCA_035632395.1 Allostellaceae bacterium | reverse complement strand
CGCCTTGAGCGCCTCTTGTCCAGCGGAGATTTGCGCGGCACGCGCTGCCTTGTCTTCGAGCAGCCGTTCGATCGCGGCGGCGAGCTTTTCCGGCGTCGCGTCGTCCTGAAGCAGCTCGGGAACCGCCGGCCGGTCCAGGATCAAGTTCACCAGGTTGACGTAACGCACCTTGACGACGCGGCGCAGGAGCGCATGGGTCAGCGGATTGACGCGATAGGTCACGGCCATCGGCACGCCGGCCACCGCGAGTTCGAGCGCCACAGTGCCCGAGGCCGCGAGCGCGGCGTTGCTCGCGGCAAGCGCGTCATACTTCTCGGCATTGCCGACGATCACGGCATCGACACCCCACGTCGCGACGGCGGCCTTCACCTGCGCCGCGACATTCGCCGTCGCCGGCACCACGATCATCAGATCGGGAATTTTCTTCGCCAGCAGCGCCACGGTCTTGCCCAAGGTGGGCAGCAGCCGGCCAACCTCGCCCCCGCGGCTGCCGGGCAGGATCGCAATCACGCGCGCCAGCGGCGGAATCTCATGGCGGCGGCGGAAACCGGCGCCGTCGCCCCTGTCGGCGCCCATTTCGACCACCGGATGGCCGACATACGAGCACGACAGGCCGACACGCTCGAAATATGGCGGCTCGAATGGCAGCAGCGCCATGAGATGGTCGTACCAGCGCGCCATGCGCCGGGCGCGGCCGGCGCGCCACGCCCATACCATCGGCGCAACATAATGAATGAGCGGCACGCGGTCGCCGGCACGACGCAATCGCTGCGCCACGCGCCAGTTGAATCCCGAACTGTCGATGGTGACCACCGCGGCAGGCCGGCGCGCGCGGATATCGGCAACAGCCTGTGCGACGCGCTTCAGGATCGTGCGGGCGCGCGGGAGCACTTCGGCGACGCCCATCACCGCCAGATCGTCGAGCGGGAATAGGCTGGTCAGACCTTCGGCCGTCATCTGCTCACCACCGATACCGGCGAAACGCACCGTGCCCTGAGCCCGATAACGCAATGCGCGCATCAGATTGGCGCCAAGCGCGTCACCCGACGGTTCGCCGGCAATGAGGTAGATCAGCGGCGGTTCTGTCTCGTTGACCGCCGCCGGCGATTGCGGCGCGGGCATGCCGACGACAAACAAACCGGCATGGTCGGCAGCCGCGATGATGGCACTGCGGTCGATCAGCAGGGTCGCGCCGGCCTCAACGACAACGCCTTTGAGGCCGGCATCAGCGGCGGCCGTGATCGTGTCGGGTCCAATCGCCGGCAAGTCGGCGCGGCGTTCCTGCCCCGGCTTGCTGGTCTTGACCAGGACGCCGCCGACGGCGCGGCCTTTGCAGCGCTTCAACAGCGCGTCGGTGCCATCGGGACCTTCGCGATCGATTACCTTGCCCGCGGCCACGACCACCGCCTGCCCGCGATCGCGGGCGCCATGCTCGCGCGCCGCGGCCAAGCCGAGCGCGATGTCCGACGCTAACGCCGCATCGGGCGCACGTTTGCCCAGCGGACCTTCAGGTGCAAGATCGCGACCGAGGATCGCCTCGGCGCCGACGACGGCAAAACCTTCGGCTTCGAGCGCGTGGATCACCGCGCGCAGCAAGCCATCGTCGCCGAGCGCGCGCCAACCGAGCGCGGCGAAAAATTTAAGCGTGCGCCAATCGGGCCGCAGCGCCAGCGGCGACGGCCGCTGTACGCCGCCGGCCATCACCAGCTCGCGCACGCCGTGCGCGCGCAAGATGGCGAGGCCGCTGCCGGCTTGGCCGAGGCGGATCCAAGCGTGGGGCACCTTGTCGATGACGACCGGATCGGCAGCGCCGATAAATGCCAGAACGAAAACGGGCCGGCCCGCCTTGGCGCACGCTTCGATCAGACGGCCGGGAAGCGCACCGGAGCCGGCGAGAATGCCGAGCGGACCGCGCTCAGCTGCCGCCATTGGTGCGCGGCTGACACAGGCCGCGGATCGATTCGGCGCGGGCGAATTCGACCACGTCGCGCACAGGAGCGACAGTCGGAAACTGTTTGTCCACCGCCGTCAGCCGTTCGGCGAAGGTGCCGGTCTCGTTGCCGAAGAGCATCTGATAGGCGGTGCGCAGCGCCTGGATGTCGTCGCGGACAAATCCACGGCGCTGCATGCCGACGATATTGAGGCCCGAAAGCCGCGCCCGGTCGCCGACCACCGAGCCGTAGGGAATGACATCGCGCTCGACGCCGGTGACGCCGCCGACCATGGCGTGCCGGCCGATACGGACGAATTGGTGCACCGCCGAAAGGCCGCCGAAGACGGCGTATTCCTCGATCCGCACGTGGCCGGCGAGGGTTGCATTATTGGCCATGATGACGTGATCGCCGACGATGCAATCGTGCGCGATGTGGACGCCGACCATGAAGGCACAATTGTCGCCGACGCGCGTCACCATGCCGCCGCCCGACGTGCCGGGATTGATCGTCACGTGCTCGCGAATGATGTTGTCGCGCCCGATCTCGAGCCGTGATTCCTCGCCCTTGTACTTGAGATCCTGCGGAATATGGCCGATCGACGCGAAGGGGAAAATGCGCGTGCCATCGCCGATGGTGGTGCGGCCGGCGACGGTGACATGCGAGATCAGCTCGACACGCTCGCCGAGCTCGACCTTGGGGCCGACCAAGCAGAACGGCCCAACGATCGCACTGGGGGCGAGCTTGGCGCCCGGCTCGACGATGGCCGTCGGATGAATTTGCGGCATTCTCTGACTCAGCTATCCAGGATCATCGCGGCGAAGGTTGCCTCCGCCACCAGGTTGTCGCCGACCTTGGCCTGGCCGTCGAACTTCCATACCATGCCGCGGTGGCGCTGGCAGGTCACCGGCACCATCATGACATCGCCGGGCACGACCGGCCGGCGGAACCGTGCGTTGTCGATCGACATGAAATAGACCAGCTTGCCCTCGAATTCGGCGCCAAGCGTGTGCACCACGAGCACGGCCGCGGTCTGCGCCATCGCCTCGATGATGAGCACGCCGGGCATCACCGGCCGCTGCGGAAAATGACCCTTGAAATAGTATTCGTCGGCATTGACGTGCTTGACGCCGATCGCGCTGTGGCCCGAGCGGACGTCGACGACGCGATCGATCATCAGGAACGGATCGCGGTGCGGGATCATTTGCATGATCCGCGCCCGGTCGATTTCGGCCACGGTCGCCGGCTGGGCGTCCACTTTAGTCATCCCGCGTTTTCGCCAGCCGCCGCAACGCGGCGATCATGCGATGGAAGTCGCGCACCGGAAACGCCGGCGAGCCGAGCACGGTCGCGCCCGCCGGCACGTCGCGCATGACGCCAGCCTGGGCGCCTATCTTCGCGCCGGTGCCGATATCGAGATGTCCGATGAGGCCGCCCTGACCGCCGATCATGACGAAATCGCCCAACTTGGTACTGCCCGAGATGCCGGTCTGCGACACGAGCACGCACTGGCGCCCGATTTGGACGTTGTGCCCGATCTGCACGAGATTATCAATCATCGTTCCCGGCCCGATGACCGTGTCGGGCCCGGCGCCGCGGTCGACCGTCGAATTGGCGCCGATCTCGACATCGTCGCCAACAACGACGCGGCCGAGCTGCGGCACTTTGACGAAGCCGTTACGGTCCGGCGCGAAGCCGAACCCGTCCTGGCCAAGCCGCGCGCCCGGATAAATCCGCACACGGTTGCCGATCAGGCTGTGGCTGATGCTGGCGTTGGCGCCGACGCGCACGTCGTCGCCCAGCACGACGCCCGGACCGATCACGGCGTTGGGCCCGATCAGACAGCGCCGGCCGATCTTGGCGTGATCGCCGATCACCGCATTGGCCTCGATACGGCAGCCTTCGCCGAGCTCGACCGTGGCGTCGACCACCGCCGACGGCGCCACCCCCGACACCGGCGGCGGCTCGGGATAGAACGCCTGAGCGGCGAGCGCATAGGCGCGATACGGATCGGGTGTCATCAGCGTCGCGACGCCCTTCGGCGCATCACCCGCAAGATCGGGGTGGACAAAGCAGGCGCCCGCGCCGGTCTTGCGGAAGAGGTCGATGTATTTGCGATTATCGAGGAAGCTGAGCTGATCCGGGCCTGCGCCATCCAGCGGCGCGACGTCGCGCAGCACCAATTTACCGTTCGCCGAGCCGGCCAGCGTGGCGCCGGTACGACGCGAAATCTCTTCCGCCGTGAACGGTCCGGCGACGGTGAA
This sequence comes from Allostellaceae bacterium, assembly GCA_035632395.1. GTDB lineage: Bacteria > Pseudomonadota > Alphaproteobacteria > ATCC43930 > CGMCC-115725 > REEB95. The sequence goes on along the minus strand of DASQGX010000083.1, from coordinate 4,256 downwards.
AAACCGCTTGTCCGCCATCAGTGTTTTGCCGGCGCCGGTGCTGGCGCCGGGGCGCCAGGAGGCGGCAGCTTGACCTGCATCGTCGGCAGTTGATCGTCGAGCCGCTTGGTCACTTCGGCCGTGATGTCGAGGTTATTGGCCGCAAACAACACGGCGGCGCGTGTCAGCACCATGTTGGCCTTATGCTCGCCGGCGATCTGCGCGATGATCTGCAAAGCGGTGTTCTCGATCTTCGTCATCGACTCGTTGTAGCTTTGCTGCAGCGCCTGGCGCCGCCCCTGAACCGTCCGGTCGAGCGCATCGAAGCGCTGTTGATACTGTCGCGACTTGGCACTGAATGCATCCGGCGACAAAGTGCTGCGCTCGCGCTCAAGCTCGTCGCGCATTTGCTGTAATTCGTTCTCGCTCGTCGACACCTGCTTCGAGAAGTCGGCCATGGCGCGGTCGATTTGCGATTGAACGTCTTTCGCCGACTTTGCGTCGTGCAAGATCTGATTGATGTCGGCGATAACGACGACCGTCGGCGGCGGCGGCGATGCCGGCGCCGGCGCCTGGGCGCGTGCGGGAACCGCCGCCAGTGCCATCAGACACAGCAGCGCAGCGCTCACCGCGTGCGCAAACCGGCGAAGCGACATCAGAAGCTCGACCCGAAGCCGAAGCGGAAGATGCTCATCTTGTCGAAGCTCTTGCGTAAGATCGGGTGGCCGAGATCGATACGGATCGGCCCGAACGGCGACTGCCAAGTGAAGCCGAAACCCGCCGAGACACGCAGCGAATCACTCTGTTGGATCGGATTCGCCGGATCCGGCGGATCGTCGGTGTGAATGAGGCTGCCGAAATCGGTCCAAACGCGGCCGGTCAGGCCGAGCTCGGCCGGCAGGCCGAGCGGGAAGCCTTCTGTCACCGATCCGACGTAGTAGATGTTGCCACCCAAGGCCTGCGTCGTGTTCTGGTCGCGCGGACCGATACCGCCGGTTGCGAAGCCGCGCAAATTATCGCCGCCGACAAAGAAGCGGTCCTCGATGGCGACCCTTTGACCGATGCCGAAGATGTATCCGCCTTCGCCGGTCAGGCTCGTCACCCAACTCGGCGCCCACGAATGATAGATGCCGCCCGACAGCGACGAACGCAGGTAGCGCACGTCGCCGCCGGCGCCGGCGATGTCATTGCCTTCCGACACGAACCAGCCGGCCGTCGGATTGTTCGGGCTGTCGCGCTTGTCATAAAGCAGCGTCTGGCCCACGGCCGAAGTCAACCGGTTGCCGGCCTGATCGGCGACGTAGATCGAGGCCGGCGGGCTGCACAAGCCCTGCGCCGCCCCGCTCGTCGTACAGACGTTATAAATGCGGTCTTGGCGCAGCGTGTACTTCACCGTTTGACGCAGTGGTCCGACGATCTGATAGCCGGCGCGGAGGTCGCCGCCGACCGTGAACTGGTTGAAGCCGGCGAAGTCTTGATTGTCGCGCTGAATGGCGAAGATGTCGAAGCCGGCGGCAACGTTGCGGTCGAGGAAATACGGATTGGTGAAGCTGATGTTGCCCTGCTGCGTGCGGAACGACGCCAACGTGTCAACGCGCAAATCGAGGCCTTTGCCTAGCAGATTGCGTTCGTGGATGCCGGCGTCGACCAACGGACCGTCGGTAGTCGAGAACCCGACGCCGAAGGTGAAGTCGCCGGTCGACTGCTCCTCGACGTTGACGTGCACAACGGTCTTGTCCGCCGCCGAGCCTTGGGTATTGGTGACCGAAACCTTCTTGAAGTAGTTCAGGTTCTTGAGCCGCTGCTGGGAGCGGTCGAGCTTTTCGGTGCTGAAGGCGTCGCCTTCGACCAGCCGCATCTCGCGCCGGATGACGTAATCGAGCGTGCGCAGATTGCCGGTGATGTCGATACGTTCGACATAGACGCGCGGACCTTCCTTCACGTCATAGGTCACGTCGATGGTGTGCGTCTCGGCGTTGCGATGCACCTGCGGCTGGACCTGGACGAAGGCGTAGCCGCGGTTGCCGAGCGCGTTGGTAATCGCGTGGATTGTGTTGTCGACCGCGTCGGCGTTGTACCAGTCGCCTTGTTTGGTGGTGATCAGCGCTTTGAGGATCGCCGGATCGATTTCCTTGAGCTCGTTGACCAGATCGACCTTGCCGAACTTGTAGCGCTTGCCCTCTTCCACCGTGAACGTCACCAGGAAGCCGTCGCGCTCGGGCGTCAGCTCGGCGATCGCCGAGATCACCCGGAAATCGGCGTAACCCTGCGACAGGTAGAATTTGCGCAGCAGGTCGCGGTCGTAGCTGATGCGGTCGGGATCGTAGGTGTCCGAGGTGGAGAGGAAACGCCACCAGCGCGATTCCTTGGTCGATACGATGCCGCGCAACGTATCGGCATCGAAGACCTTGTTGCCGACGAAATTGATGGCGCGCACACCGGTGAAATCGCCTTCGTTGATCTCGAAGACCAGATCGACGCGGTCCTGGTCGAGCTTGATGATCTTGGGATCGACGGTTGCGGCGAAGCGGCCGTTGCGGCGATAGAGATCGAGAATGCGGCCGACGTCGGCCTGCACCTTCTGGCGGGTATAGACGCTGCGCGGCTTGAGCTGGACTTCGTTTTTGAGTGTGTCGTCGTCGAGCTTGCTGTTGCCCTCAAAGGCGACGCGATTGATCACCGGATTCTCGACGACATGGACGATGAGCGCGTTGCCTTCGCGCCGCAGCGTCACGTCGCTGAACAGACCGGTGGCGTACAGGCTCTTGAGCGACTGGTCGAGCCGCGCGGAATCGAACTTGTCGCCGGGTCCGATCTGCATGTAGGAGCGCACGGTCTCGGGCTCGACGCGCTGGGTGCCTTCGATGCGGACTTCTTCGATGGTGTCGCCCGCATTGATCCCGCCTGCGTTTGGCGCCTGAGTCTGAGTCTGAGTCTGCGTCTGGGTCTGGGCCCGCATCGACGCGGGCGGTGTCAGCCGGATGCCTTGGGCCAGCGCCGCCTGCGGCGCGACGGCGACGAACGACGCCAGCGCGAGCGCAAACACCAATGCGGCGCCCGCCATCCTTCGCACGGCTCCCCCCTCCCCGTTCACGCTTTTACCTGCCGGCCTTCAAGTCCCGAAGCCCTTTAAGAACTTGAGTATGCCGATGTGCACCAGGTCGTTCCACGTGGCGAAGACCATCAGCGTCAGCACCACAGCCAGGCCGAGCCGGAAGCCGTACTCCTGCGCGCGTGCGCCAAGCGGCCTGCCGCGCAGCGCTTCCGCGAAATAGAAGAGCAGATGGCCGCCGTCAAGCACCGGGATCGGGAAGAGGTTGATCAGGCCGAGATTGACCGACAGCACGGCCATGAACCACATCAGCGCCACCACGCCGCCTTGCGCCACTTCGCCCGACATCTGGGCGATGCGCAGCGGGCCGCCGATCTCGTCGGCCGGACGGGCGCCGATGATCATCTGCCACACGGAGGTGAGCGTGCCGGTGATGAGATTGCCGGTTTCCTGTCCCGCGCGCCAAACCGCCTCGACCGGATTGCGCCGGACGTAGTTGACGCCCCGACGCTCGATGCCGAGCAATGGGAAGCGATGCGAATAGCCGAACCGGTCGGTGACCGTCGTGACGCGCGGCGTGATCGACAGCGTCAGATCCTTGCCATTGCGCTGGATCGTGATGGCGAGCGGCTTGCCGTCATCGAGCCGGACCGCCTGCTGGATGTCTTCGAAGCGATGGATCGCCGATCCGTCGATGCCGACGATGGTGTCGCCCGCCTTGAGGCCGCCGGCATCGGCGGCGCTGCCCGCCTGCACCTTGCCGACTTGCGCCGGCGTGAACGGCTGGCCGACAGTGGCGAAGAGCAGCGCCAGCACCACCAGGGTGAAGATGAAATTCGCGATCGGACCGGCGGCGACGACGGCAACGCGCTGCATCAGCCGCTTGTGATGGAACGAGACCGCCTTCTCGGCCTCGGTCATCTGCGCGATTTCTTCATCGGGCAGCGCCATCGAGGCGGGATCGGCGTCGCCGAACATCTTGACGTAGCCGCCGAGCGGAATCGCGCTCACCTTCCAGCGCGTGCCGACGCGGTCGGTCCAGCCGAAAAGCTCGGGGCCGAATCCGATCGAAAATGTCTCGATCCGGACCTTGTTCCAGCGCGCGACCAAATAGTGGCCGAGCTCGTGGAAGAAGACGAGAACGGTCAAAACGACGAGGAACGGCACCACGTAGCCGATGCCACCGCTCAGGAAACCCATGAAAACCGCACTCCCGCGAACCCGA
>DASQGX010000082.1:0-2407 GCA_035632395.1 Allostellaceae bacterium | reverse complement strand
CTGCTCGGCGGTCCGCGCTTTGCCTATCGGCTTCTGAAGGACGGCAGCCTGCGGAATATCCTCCGCACCGATACAGCGCGCGCCTCCGTGCCGGTACTGCTGATCGGCGCCGGCGAAGGCGCCGACCTTTTCATCCGCACGACCTATCGCGACGCACAACAGGCCTATCGTGTCGTCGGCATCGTTTCGGACGACGAGAAACGGGTCGGCCGCGAGATCGGCGGTGTCCCGGTGCTCGGCACCATCGACGAGATTCCGGCCGTGGTCGGGCGACTTGCGGAGCGCGCCGATAAGCCGCAGCGCCTCATTCTGACGGGCCGCGATTTCGAAGGCGCGGCGGTGCGGCGCCTGCTCGACGTCGCCGACGGGCTCGGCATTTCGCTGGCACGCCTGCCGCGCTTGACCGAATTCCGCGACACCCGTGCCGACGGAAACCGGCCAATCGAGCCAGTGGCGATCGAAGACCTGCTCGGCCGGCCGCAAACGGTACTCGACCGCAACAGCATGCGCGCGCTGGTCGCCGGCCGGCGCGTGCTGGTGACCGGCGCCGGCGGCACCATCGGCTCGGAGCTCGTGCGCCAGATCGCGGCGTTCGCACCGGCACGGCTGGCGCTGCTCGACAACGGCGAGTTTGCGCTTTATTCGATCGAGCGCGAAATTGCCGAGCGATTTCCCGACGTCGACAGGGTGGCACTGATCGGCGACGTGCGCGACAGCCGCCGCGTCGACGCGGTCCTGGCGGCGGAGCGGCCGGAGCTGGTGTTTCACGCCGCGGCGCTGAAGCACGTGCCCATGGTCGAGGCGAATCCGCTCGAAGGCGTGATGACCAACGTCCTCGGCACGCGGCATCTCGCCGAGGCCTGCCGCACGCATGGCGTGCGCGCGATGGTCATGATTTCGACCGACAAGGCGGTCAATCCGGTCAACGTCATGGGCGCGTCGAAGCGCCTCGCCGAAAGCATCTGCCAAGCGCTCGACGTCATCGAGGCGCGGCACGCCGGCGGCACGCGCTTCGTCACCGTGCGCTTCGGCAATGTGCTGGGATCGACCGGATCGGTGGTGCCGCTGTTCCAGCGGCAGCTTGCCGCGGGCGGTCCGCTGACGGTGACGCATCCGGACATCACGCGCTATTTCATGACGACGCGCGAAGCGGTCGAGCTCGTGCTGCAGGCCTCGGCCCTCGCCTCGGCGGACGACGAAGCGCGCGGCAAATTGTTCGTGCTCGAAATGGGCGAGCCGGTGAAGATCGTCGATCTAGCGCGCCAGATGATCCGCCTCGCCGGCAAGCGACCCGACCGCGATGTGAAGATCGAATTTATCGGGCTGCGGCCGGGCGAAAAGCTGCACGAAGAGCTGTTCCATGATCAGGAGCCGCTGGTGCCGACGCGCGCGCCCGGCATCCAACTCGCGGCACCGCGCGTCATCGACTATGCGATGCTGGCGCGGGCGCTCGACGAACTGGCCGAACATGCGCACGAAGGCCGCACCGACCGCGTGCTCGTCGTGCTGCGCAACCTCGTGCCGGAATATGCCGGCAACACCGCTTCCGCCGAGCGCGTCGCGCGCGGCAGCTAGGCGTCGGGTCCTTCGTCGGCCAGACGCTCGAGGTAGGTGCCATAATCCGAATTGCTGTAGAGCGTTGCCAGCTTGCGCAACGCTGCGGCGTCGATCATCCGCTTGCGGTACGCGACCTCTTCGAGACAGCCGATCTTCTGGCCGGTGCGTTTTTCGAGCGTATGGACGAACTCAGTCGCCTCGAGCAACGATTCGTGCGTGCCGGTGTCGAACCAGGCATAGCCGCGGCCGAGCTTCTCCACCGCCAAGCCGCTATCGCGTAAATAGTCCAGATTGAGATCGGTGATCTCGAGCTCGCCGCGCGGCGACGGCTTGAGCTTTTTCGCCCGCGCGCACACGCTGCTGTCGTAGAAATAGAGACCGATCACCGCCCAGTCGGAGCGCGGCGCGCGCGGCTTCTCGGCGAGATCGATCGCCTTGCCGTCGCGATCGAAGCTGACGACGCCGTAGCGCCCCGGATCGACGACGCGATAGGCGAAGATGGTGGCGCCCGAAGGCCGCGCGATGGCGCGACGCATCATGTCGGACAGGCCGTCGCCGTAGATCAGATTGTCGCCGAGCATGAGGCAACAGCCGTCGCCGGCGAGAAACTCACGTCCGACGACGAAGGCGTGCGCCAAGCCTTCGGGCCTGGGCTGTTCGGCGTAAGTAAGCCGGATGCCCCAGGTCGCGCCGTCGCCCAGCAGCGTGCGGAACAGCGCCGCGTCGGCCGGCGTCGTTACAATCAGAATGTCGCGGATGCCGGCGAGCATCAGCGTCGACAGCGGATAGAAGATCATCGGCTTGTCGTAAACCGGCAGCAGCTGCTTCGACAGCGCGCGGGTCAGCGGGA
>DASQGX010000081.1:0-33234 GCA_035632395.1 Allostellaceae bacterium | reverse complement strand
CGCCGAAAACGGCGCGGCGATTTCTGGTTTTATGATTGCACGGCCGGCAGGCAGTCCGGAATTGTGGGTGGGACTCCTGGACATTTTGAAGCGCACGGGTGCTGTGCTGTTCTGGCCCGATGGCGGAGCCGTCGTTGCCGACGAATCCGTAATCCCGAATTTGCCGGAAAGCGTCATAGAAGTGGTTGGAGTGCCGACCGTGGTGCATGAGCCCGAAGAAATCCCTCGTCTGATCAGTGAAGAGTAGAGGGAACCGGGAGCCGAGCCGCTGGTGTCCGATTATTCCATCCGCATATTCCCGCCCGATCCTGACATGCCGAAATCGGAATGGACGAAATTGCGCGACGCCCTGTTTGCGAGCGAGATCACCGGGCACAAGTTCACGTTTGCGTTCGTCCATATCTAGGCACAGGGCGCTCGGCGACCAGCCGCTCAAGCCCCAGCACAACCGCCCCTTTAACCCTCGCTGCCCCACCACGATGCGCCGGTCGCGGGCCTGGTATACCAATATTGCGATGCACAATAGGTCAATGCGTATTATCTTTTGTGCATCGCAATACGCCTACCCGGTAAAGGAATTGAGCCATGTTGAGCGTCATCAGCCAAACCTTCCGCGCCCTTGCCGAGCGCTATTCGGCCTGGCGCCAGCGCCAGCAGGCCTATGCCGAGCTCGCCCAGCTCGACGACCGGTCGCTGGCCGATATCGGCATCAACCGCGCCGAGATCCCGTACGTGCTGAGCCATCCGCGTCCGGCGCGCGTGCCGGTCTGGGCCAAGACCGGCCGGACCTCGCACGCGCACTGAGCGCGGCTGACGACCCGCCCCGGCTGGGGGCGGCCGCGCCGGCCACTCGCCTTGCCTCCGAATCGGAGGCAGATTAAGGCGATGGGCCACGCGCACCCGCATCGCCATCACCACGAACCTGCGCATCACAGCGCCGCGAGTAACGCGGCGCTGTTTGCGTTTGCGGTGGCGCTGAACCTGGCGTTCGTCGCCGCCGAGACGGTGTTCGGTCTGATCGGCGGCTCTATGGCCCTGCTCGCCGATGCCGGTCACAATTTCGGCGACGCGCTCGGCCTCGGCGCGGCTTTCGTCGCGACGCAGCTGGCGCGGCGCGAGCCGAGCCACCGGTTCACCTACGGCCTTGGCAGCTCGTCGATCCTCGCGGCGCTGCTCAACGCCATTATCCTGCTGATCGCGGTCGGCGCGATCGCCGCCGAAGCGATCCGGCGGCTGACCACGCCGACGCCGGTTGCCGGCGAAACCGTCATCGCCGTGGCGCTGGCCGGCGTCGTCGTCAACGGCATCATCGCCTTGCTGCTGTCGCGCGGCAGCGATCAGCACGATCTCAACCTTAGGACGGCGCTGGTGCATGCGCTGAGCGACGCCGGCATCAGCCTCGGCGTCGCCGCGTCTGGCGCGCTGGTGATCGCCACCGGCTGGCTGCGGCTCGATCCGGCGGTGAGCCTGGCGATCGCCGCCGTCATCGTCATCGGCACTTGGCGGCTATTGCAGCGTAGCCTCGCCATGGCGCTGCACGCCGTGCCGCATCAGATCGATCCGGCGGCGGTGCGCGCCCAGCTTGCCGCCGTGCCCGGCGTCACCGCCGTGCACGACCTGCACATCTGGCCGATGAGCACGACCGAAACCGCGCTCACCGTGCATCTGGTGATGCCAGAGGGACACCCGGGCGATGCGACGCTGTCGAGCCTGATCGGCGAGCTCGATCGGCGCTTCGCCATCGGCCACGCCACCATCCAGATCGAGACCGGCAATGGCGAACTCGTCTGTCCACTGGTGTCGGAGCGGGTCGTCTAAAGCACGAACAGCAGCAACGCCAGCGACACCGCGCCGAACGTCCAGCAGTACCAGGCGAAGGGGTCGAGCGCCTCGAAATCGTGGCGCTTGAAGTAACGCATCAGGAACGCGACGCTCAAAAACGCAGTGATGCCGGCGACGATCCCCGCGATCCACGCCACCGGACCGAAGCCGCCGCTGGCGTGCAGCAGCTTCGGCACTTCGAGCACTGCGGCGCCGGCGATTACCGGCGTCGCGATCAGGAACGAGAAGCGCGCCGAATCCTCGTGATGCAGGCCAGCGAGAAGGCCGCCGACCATGGTCGCGCCCGAGCGGGAGATGCCGGGAATCAGCGCCGTCGACTGCCACAGGCCGATATAGATCGCATCGCGCCAGCGCATGCCGTCGATCGTGCGCACGCTGCGGCCGGCGCGGCGCAGCCGCTCGCCGAAGAACAGCAGGCCGCCGTTGATGATCAGGAACACTGACGCCACCACCGGCGTGCCGAACAGGTTGCGGAAGAATTTTTCGAGCGCGAAACCCAGGATCACCGCCGGAATCGTCGCCACGACAATGAGACCGAGCTGCCGCCGTCGCGCCGGCCGCTGGTTGCGCGGCCCGATGCCGATCAAGGCGAGCGCCAAGCCGATCCAGTCGCGCCAGAAATAGGCCAGCAGCGCCGCTGCGGTGCCGATGTGCAGCACCACCAGGAACGGCAGGAATTGCGGCGCGTGCTGGTCGATATGCCAGCCGAACAGGTGCGGCAGCACGACCGCATGACCGAGGCTCGACACCGGGAATAGCTCGGTCAGTCCTTGCAGCACGGCCATGACAATGGCTTGCAGAAACGTCATCGGGGCTCGCTCATGAAGGTTGCAGGATGGGGAAATTCGCCGGCACGCGGCAGCCGCGCGCCAGAATGAGGGTTCGCCAGCCGCCGACATCGATCCGCGCCGCGAGACGAAGCCCGGCGGCGCGATGCGCTGTCAGTACCAGCGCCTCCTGCCGCGGCAACAGGCCGGCCAGCACGGCGACGCCACGCGCCGCCAGGGCATGGCCGAGGTCATGCGCCAACAGGGCTAGCGGCCGCGCCAGGATGTTTGCCAGCACCAGGTCGAACGGCGCGCCGCGCACCAGCGTCCGTTGGCGATAGCTGCTGGCGCGCACCGCGCGGAGGCGCGCCCCGACACCGTTGCGCATGGCATTGATGCGGGCGACCCGCACGGCTTCAGCCTCGATGTCGGCGGCCAACACGCGGCGGCGATAACGCTTCGCTGCGGCGATCGCCAGGATGCCGGTACCCGTGCCCATGTCGAGGATACGGCGCGACCGCGCCAGCCGCGACAGCGCCAGCAGGCAGCCTTTGGTTGAGCCATGCTCGCCAGTGCCGAAGGCGGTCGCCGCGTCGATCAACAGTGGAATGGTGCCGCCGGATGCGTGGCCAGTGAAATTGCCGCCGTGCACGAAAAAGCGGCCGACGCGAAAGGGCGCGAAGCTCTCCTGATTCTCGCCGAGCCAATCGCGCGCCGGCAACCGCTCGAACGCAATCGCGGGCGCCTCGCCGCGGCCACTCCAGACCAACGCCAGTCGTGCCTCGATGGCGCCGCGCTCGGGCGGCGCCAGCGCCAGGCCCTCGACGCGCCAGCCGCCGGGTGGCTGCTCGAAGGCGCTGACCGCGCCGCACATGCCATCGAGCGCCGCCAGCGCGGCTTGAGCGCCTTCAGCATCGGCGACGTCGACGCTGACCCGCCAGAGCGCTCCGGCTCTCACGCCTTCTCCACGAAACTGTCCATCACCATCTTGTCGCCGGCCTGATCGAAGGCGATCGACAGCTTGCCGCCGTCGGCAACGCGCACCGTGCCGAGGCCGAACTTGCGGTGGAAGACGCGGTCGCCGGCGGCGAACTTGACGCCGGTCTTGGGCGGCGGCAGCGGTATATCGCGCCGTCCCTGCATCAGCAGCCGCGCCAGCTCCGGCCGGCGGCGCAGCAGCGGCGTCGGCTGCCAATCCTCGTCGAGCCCCGTGGGCGTCAGGCCCGCGGCGCGCGGCTGCAGGCCCGGCTCGGCGTTCAACTCGGTATGGGCTTGCGGCAAATCGGCAATGAAACGCGACGGCAGCGTCGTCTGCCATTGGCCATGGATGCGCCGGTTGGCGGCGTAGGCGACATAGGCGCGGCGCCGGGCGCGTGTCAGCCCGACATAGGCGAGCCGTCGCTCCTCCTCCAGGCCCTTCATGCCGCGCTCGTCGAGCGAGCGCTGGTTCGGGAACAGGCCTTCCTCCCAGCCTGGCAGGAAGACGATGTCGAATTCGAGGCCCTTGGCGCTATGCAGCGTCATCAGGCTGACCATATCGCCACCGCTCTGCCCCGCGTTTTCCATCACCAGGCTGACGTGGTCGAGGAAACCGGCGAGGTTTTCGAACTCATCCATCGCCGCGACCAGCTCTTTCAGGTTCTCGAGCCGGCCGGGCGCGTCCGGCGATTTATCGGCCTGCCACATCGCCGTATAACCCGATTCGTCGAGCACGATCTGAACTAGCTCGGTGTGCGGCATCGTTTGCGCCACGCCGCGCCAGCGCGCCAAGTCAGTGAGGAAGCCGCCGATCGCCTTGCGCGCCGCTGGCTTGAGCTCGTCGGTGGCAATCAGCCGCGCCGCCGCGTCGCTCAGCGAAATCCGCTCGCTGCGCGCCAGATGGTGTAGCGCCTGTAGCGTCTGGGTGCCGATGCCACGGCGCGGTGTGTTGACGACGCGCTCGAAGGCGAAATCGTCGGCCGGCTGGTTCACCAGGCGCAGATAGGCCAGCGCGTCGCGGATTTCCTGCCGCTCGTAAAAGCGCGGGCCGCCGACGACGCGATAGGCCAGACCCATCTGGATGAAGCGTTCTTCGAACTCGCGTGTCTGAAAGCCGGCGCGGACCAGGATCGCGATCTGCGACAGCCGCTCGCCTTTGCGTTGCAGGCTCTCGATCTCGTCGCCGACCCAGCGCGCCTCTTCCTCGCCGTCCCACAGGCCGCGCAGCAGCACACGCTCGCCTTCGTTGGCGGTGGTCCACAGCGTCTTACCAAGGCGGCTTTCATTTTTCGCGATCAGCGCCGCCGCCGCCGCCAAAATGTGCGGCGTCGAACGGTAGTTCTGCTCGAGCCGGACGATCTGCGCGCCGGGAAAATCCTTCTCGAAGCGCAAAATGTTGCCGATCTCGGCGCCGCGCCAGGAATAGATCGACTGGTCGTCGTCGCCGACGCAGCACAGATTCTTGTATTTCTGCGCCAGCAGCCGCAACCAAAGATATTGCGCAACATTGGTGTCCTGATATTCGTCGACCAGGATATAACGGAAGCGCTCCTGGTATTCGGCAACGATTTCGGGCCGCGTCTGGAAAATGGTCAGGTTATGCAGCAGCAGATCGCCGAAATCGGCGGCGTTCACGGTTTGCAGCCGTTCCTGATACTGGCGATAGATTTTGAGCACGCGGCCATCGGCGAGGTCGCCCGGATCGGTCACTTTGTCGGGCGCGAGGCCGCGATCCTTCCAGCGCTCGATCGCGCCCAGGATCGTGCGCGCCGGCCAGCGCTTTTCGTCGATGCCTTCGGATGCTGCGACCTGTTTCACCAGGCGCAGCTGGTCGTCGGCGTCGAGGATGGTGAAATTGGGCTTGAGGCCGACGATCTCGGCGTGGCGGCGCAGGATGCGCGCCGCGATCGAATGGAAAGTGCCGAGCCATAATCCTTCGGCGGCTTGGCCAATTAGCCGTTCCAGCCGCTCGCGCATCTCCAGCGCCGCCTTGTTGGTGAAGGTGACGGCAACGATCTGCGATGGCCAGGCACGGCGGGTGGCGAGGATATGGGCGAGCCGCGCGGTTAGCACGCGGGTCTTGCCGGTGCCGGCGCCGGCCAGCACCAGCACAGGTCCGTCCACGGCCTCGACGGCGCGGCGCTGGGCCTCGTTCAGCTCGGCGAGATAAGGCGGCAAAGCGGCGGAAACGCGCACAACAGGCGCCGATTCGGTCTCGGGCATGGCGTTTCTATAGCACGGGTGGCCGGCGCCCGCCTGTCCGGGCTGCGAGTCGCGTCAGGCGCTGCTCGGCTTGACATCAACGGCACCGCTGCGATGGCCGCTGATCTCGGCGCCGGCCGCCGGGTCGAGGCGCAGAAAAATCACAACCGCGGCGAGCGCGACCAGGCCGGCACAGCCGAAGGCGGCGTGGAAATCGGTCACCGTCAGCGTGCCGCTCCAATGCCGCGCGATCTGGAGCATGAGGGCGCCGAAGGCGACACCGAGACCGTTTGACAGTTGCTGCATCATGCTCGCGGCACTGGTTGCAGCGCTCATCCGGCTGCTGCCGATCTCGGCATAGGCGACGGTATTGAGGCTGGTGTATTGCAGCGAACGGAAGAAGCCGCTGACCAGCAGAACGGCGAGAATCACGGCGTTCGGCGTCGACGGCCAGAAGGTGGCGCACAGTGTGATCGATATGGCGCTGATCACGCCGTTGCCGATCAGCACCCGACGGAAGCCGAAACGGCGCAAAATCGGCCGCGCCGCCATCTTCATGGTGAACGAGCCCATCGCCGCCGCGCAGGTCAGCAGGCCGGAAGTGAACGCCGTCACGCCGAACCCAACCTGCAGCATGATCGGCAGCAGGAACGGCAACGTGCCCGAGCCGATGCGGAAGATCGAACCACCGATGATGCTGATGCAATAGGTCGGCACGCGCAGCAACGACAGGTCGATCAGCGGATGCGGATGGCGCAAGGCGTGCCACACCATGACTGCGCCGAGCAGGACGCTGGCCGCCAGGATGCCGACGATGACGTCCGCCGGCACCAAAGGCCGGCCGATGAGGTCGAGGCCATAGACCAGACCCGCCAGGGCGCCGCCGCTCGATAAAAAGCCGAACCAGTCGAGACCGGGCGTCGATTCTTCACGCGTGTTGTCGATCAGCAGCGTGACCAGGACCATGCCGAGGATGCCGATCGGCACATTGAGGAAGAAGATCCACCGCCAGCTGGCGTAGGTGGTGATAAAGCCGCCAACCGGTGGGCCGAGCACCGGACCGAGCAGCGCCGGTACCGTGAGATACGCCATGGCGCGCACCAGCTCGGGCTTCGACACGCTGCGCAGCAGGATGAGGCGACCGACCGGCACCATCATTGCGCCGCCGACGCCCTGGACGATGCGCGCACCCGCCAGCTCGAGCAGATTGTGCGTCAGGCCGCAAAGAATCGAGCCTACGGTGAAGACGGCAATGGCGGCGCGGAACACGGTGCGCGCGCCGAAACGGTCCGCGACCCAGCCGCTAATCGGGATGAAGATCGCCAAGCTGATCATATAGACCGTGACGCCGAGGCTGAGCCGCGCCGGTGTGTCGCCGAAGGATGCGGCCATGGTCGGCAGTGCGGTGGTGATCACCGTGCCATCGAGATTTTCCATGAAGAGGCCGCAGGCGACGATCAGCGCGACGACCATCGGCCGGGTGACGAAACCGAACATGCCCGGTCATGCTATCCGACCGCGGCCGCCAACGCCGCCGCTCTTTGCGGATGGCGGGCATTCGCAACGGCTTTGTGGCATGGCCAAGGCGACTCGCGTATATCTCGCCCGCGCATGCCCGATAACGCCACCACCGGGACGCGGCCCTTGTCTCCGCGCAAGCAGCGCCTGCGCGAGATTTCCGACCGCTGGGCGCCGGAGCGCGACGCCTTCATCGCCAAGAACCAGGCGTTCCACGACGACGACCGCCGCTATCTCGGATTCCTGATTCCGGAAGGGCAACGCGTGCTCGAGATCGGCTGCGGCACCGGCGGCCTGCTGGCGGCACTGAAACCGGCGACGGGCGTCGGCGTCGACATTTCGGAGCCGATGATCGCACGCGCCCGCACTGCGTTTCCGGCATTCGATTTCGTTGTCGGCGACATCGAGGATCCGGCAACCGTCGCCGCCCTGCCCGGCCCGTTCGACGCCATCGTCATCGCCGATGCTATCGGCATGCTCGACGATTGCCAGGCGACCTTCCAGAGCCTGCAGGCGCTGTGCCACCCCGACACGCGCCTCGTCGTCGCTTACCACAATTACCTGTGGGAGCCGGTGCTGCGCCTGGCCGAGGCGCTCAAACTGCGCATGCCCGAGCCGCTGACCAACTGGCTGCGGCCGGCGGACATCGCCAACTTGCTCGAGCTGGCCGGATTCGAGCCGGTACGCACCGAATGGCGGCAGCTGATCCCCAAGCGGCTGCTCGGCATCGGCACGCTGATCAACCGATTCATCGCGACGCTGCCGATGATCCGCAAGCTATGCCTGCGGCACTATCTGGTGGCGCGGCCGCGGCCGCGCGGTGAGCCGGAGAAGCTGTCGGCCACCGTCGTGGTGCCGTGCCGCAACGAGCGCGGCAACGTGCAGGCAATCGTCGCGCGCATCCCGCGCTTTTGCGACGACATGGAGATCGTCTTCGTCGAAGGCGGCAGCAGCGATGGCACCTGGGACGAGATCGTGCGCGTCAAGGCCGCCAGTCCGGAACGCGATATCAAGTTGCTCAAACAGGAAGGCAAGGGCAAAGGCGACGCCGTGCGCAAAGGCTTTGCGCACGCGCGCGGCGACGTGTTGCTGATCCTCGACGCCGACATGACAGTGGCGCCGGAAGAGCTGTCGAAATTCTATGCGCCGCTCGCCGCCGGCAGCGGCGAGTTCATCAACGGCACGCGGCTGGTCTATCCGCTGGAGCGTGATTCGATGCGGCTCATCAACCGCATTGGCAACCATCTTTTTTCACTGTTGTTCACCTGGCTGCTCAATCAGCGGTTCACCGATACGTTGTGCGGCACCAAGGCACTGCGACGCCGGCACTACGACCGCATCGCCAAAGGCCGAAACTATTTCGGCGAATTCGATCCGTTCGGCGATTTCGACCTCATCTTCGGTGCGTCGAAACTTTCGCTCAAAGTCGTCGAAGTGCCGATCCGGTACGCCGCCCGCACCTATGGCACGACCAACATCTCGCGCTTCCGCCATGGCTGGCTGCTGCTGCGCATGGTCGGCTTTGCGTTCTGGAAGCTCAAAGTCCTGCCCTGAGCCCGGCGTGTGGGCGGCAGCCCGGACATTCGCGCCCTTACCGTGGTCGCCGGAACACACTTTTTCGCAATGTGGCGGCATGCCAGGAGCCGCCCTTCCGCGCCGCGCCGGCTTTGCCCTATAGATTAGTCAGCCCGCCGCGCCGGCCCTTGCGACGCGCTTCATGCCCTCTGGTCCATGCATATCGCGGTCATCATCGTCGTTTTTCTGCTGACTTATGTCGGCATGGCGGCCGGGCGCCTGCCCTGGTTGTCGGTGGACCGCACCGGCATTGCGCTGCTCGGCTTCGTGGCGTTGCTGGCGAGCCAGCAGGTGACGCTCGACGAGCTCGGCTCGAGCATCGACGCGCCGACCCTGGTCCTCCTGTTTGCCTTGATGATCATTTCGGCGCAGTTCGTCGCTTCGGGATTCTTCGAAATCTGCTGCGACTGGCTGATGGCGCAAAGCGACGAGCCGGCGGTTCTGCTCGGCCTGACAGTCGCGGTGTGCGGCGCCTTGTCGGCGTTCCTGGTCAATGATCTGGTCGCCTTCACGATGGCGCCGCTGCTGATCGCCGGCGCGCAGGCGCGCAACCTCGATCCGCGGCCGTTCCTGATTGCGCTCATTGGCGCGAGTAATGCGGGTTCGGCCGCCACCTTCATCGGTAATCCGCAGAACATTCTCATCGGCCAGATGGGCGGCTTGAGCTTTCACGGCTTCCTGGTCGCCTGCCTGGTGCCGGCACTGGTCGGTCTTGGCTGCGTCTACGGTATCGTATGGCTGATGTGGCGCGATCGCATCGGTGCCACCGAGCTGGCGGCGAGCCAGGTCGCCGCCGATCTGCCGCGCCACCCGCACGACCGCAACCAGACGATCAAGGGCCTGATCGCGCTGGGCGCTATGCTGATCTTGTTCGCGACCCCGCTGCCGCGCGAGATCGGCGGCATGCTGATCGCCGCAGTGCTGCTGTCGAACCGCAAGTTCACCAGCCGCACGATGATCGCTGCCGTCGATTGGCCGCTAGTGTTGCTGTTCCTCTGCCTTTTCGCCATTACCGGCACGCTCGCCGACACCGGCATCCCGTTCTCGGCATTGTCGGGCTTGCAATCGGTCGGCCTCGGTCCAGACAGTTTGATCGTCCTAACGCCGCTGACGCTGGTGATGAGCAACGTCATCGGCACTGTGCCGTGGGTGATGTTCCTGATGCAGATTTGGCCAAGTCCGCCCGCCGGCGAGCTTTACGGCCTGGCGCTGATCACGTCGCTGGCCAGCAACCTGCTGTTGCTGGGCTCGGTCGCCAACATCATCGTCGTCGAGCGCGCCAAGACGCTGGGTATCCGGCTGTCGAACGCGGAATATGCCCGCGCCGCCGTGCCGTTCACGCTGCTGTCGCTCGCGTTCGCGGTGCTTTGGCTCAAATGGACCGGCGCGATGACCTGGCTGCCGACCGGCAACTGAAACGCGGCTCAGACCGAGAAGTACTTGGCCTGCGGATGCAGCACGACGATTGCCGATGTCGATTGCTCGGGATCGAGCTGATCCTCTTCGGTCAGGCCGACGCCAATCTCCTGCGCGCGTAACAGCGTCAGCAGCTGGCGCTGCTGCGCCAGATCGGGACAGGCGGGATAACCGAAGGAATAGCGGCTGCCGCGATATTCCTGGCGCAACAGACCCTCGATGTCGCGCGCTTCCTCGCCGGCGAAGCCCATCTCAGCGCGGATGCGCTGATGCAGATATTCAGCGAGAGCCTCGGCCATCTCGACCGACAAACCG
This sequence comes from Allostellaceae bacterium, assembly GCA_035632395.1. Classification (GTDB taxonomy): domain Bacteria; phylum Pseudomonadota; class Alphaproteobacteria; order ATCC43930; family CGMCC-115725; genus REEB95. The sequence continues at coordinate 22,621 of DASQGX010000081.1, read as the reverse complement.
TGCAAATAGAGATAGTCCTTGTAGCGATTGTCGGCGAACCATTGCCGCGCCACTTCCGAAGCGCCGCGGCCCATGGTGACGACCTGCAGCGCGACCACGTCGCGCTCGTTGGCGGTGATGTCGCGGAAGAAATCGGCGATGCACAGGCCGCCCGGCTTGTTCTGGCGCGGGAACGAGAAGCGCGCGACCTCGTTGGCGCTGTCGGGGTCGTAGAGGACAAGCTCGTCGCCCGCCGCGGCGCACGGCCAATAGCCGTAGGCCGCCTGCGGCACCAGGATGTCCTCCTTGGCGACGCGCTCGAACAATTCGTTGAGCACCGGCCGCAATTCCTGCTTCGCCCAGGCCTTGAATTCGTCGAGCGTGCGGCCCTGTTTGCGGAAGCCCCAATGAAATTGATAGAGCATGCGCTCGTTGAGGAAGGGCACGATCGTCTTGAGCGGCACGCGCGCAATGGTGCGCGGCCCCCAGAACGGCGGCTGCGGCACCGCCACGCCGCGCGCGAGCTCGGCGCGGCGCAAACGGATTTCCTCGAGGTCGAGCGGCCGCAGCACGCGAGGCTCGGCGGCACGGCCCAAACGACGCGACTGGTTCACCGGCCGGTCCTTGTTCTTCTCGCGCTGCGCCGCGACGGAGCTGGCGAAGGTGCCGTTGACCACGTTGTTCATCAGCGCGAGACCTTCGAAGGCGTCGCGCGCATAGGCAACCGCGCCGGACGCATAGGCCTTGGCGCAATCCTCCTCGACGTAGCGGCGGGTCAGCGCCGCGCCGCCCAAGATGACCGGCAGCTCGACGCCGCGCCGGGTCATCTCCTCGAGATTCTCGCGCATCACCACGGTCGATTTGACCAGCAGGCCCGACATGCCGACGGCGTCGGCGCTGTGGCTTTCCGCAGCTTCGAGAATCGAATTGAGCGGCTGCTTGATGCCGAGATTGACGACCTTGTAGCCGTTGTTCGTCAGCAGGATGTCGACCAGGTTCTTGCCGATATCGTGTACGTCGCCTTTCACCGTCGCGAGCACGATGGTGCCCTTCTCGGCGCCATCGATCCGTTCCATGTGCGGCTCGAGATAAGCGACAGCGGCCTTCATCGTCTCCGCCGACTGAAGGACGAACGGCAGCTGCATCTTGCCGGCGCCGAACAAGTCGCCGACGGTCTTCATGCCCTCGAGCAGGATGTTGTTGATGATATCGAGCGGCCCCATGCGCGTGAGTGCCGCCTTGAGATCGGCTTCGAGGCCGGACCGATCGCCATCGACGATGCGGGCCTTGAGCCGCTCTTCAAGTGAAACTGGCCGCTCTTTTTTCGCGGCCTTCGTCTCGGTACGGTTTTCGTACAGCGCGATGAAGGCGTGCAGCGGATCATAGCCCGGTTTGCGGCGATCATAGATCAGGTCGAGCGCGGTCTTGGCCTCGTTCTCGGGAATGCGATGGAACGGCACGATCTTGGAGACGTGCAGGATGGCGCCGGTCATGCCGCGTTTCAGCGCTTCTTCGAGGAACACGGAATTGAGCACGCTGCGCGCCGCCGGCGCTAGGCCGAACGAGATATTCGACAGGCCGAGGATGATCTGGCATTCGGGCAGCGCCTTGACGATGCCCTCGATCGCGTCGAGCGTCTCGAGGCCGAGGCGGCGGTCGTCCTCGTTGCCGGTGCAGATGGTGAAGGTGAGCGGATCAAACAGCAGATCCGACGGCGCCAGTCCGAGCTTGACGCTCGCCAGCTCATGGATGCGCTGGGCGATCGCGATCTTGCGCGCTGCCTCCTTCGCCATGCCCTCTTCGTCGATGGTCAAGGCGATGCACGCGGCGCCGAAACGCTTGGCCAAACGCACCTTCTTCTCGAGCGTTTCCTCTCCGTCCTCGAGATTGATCGAGTTGATGATCGACTTGCCGCCGTAGAGCTTGAGCGCCGCTTCGAGCACCGGCAACTCGGTCGTGTCGATGGACAGCGGCGCGTTGACGCCGTTCGTGAGCTTGGTCATCGCCGCGCTCATGTCGGCCACCTCGTCGCGGCCGACGAACGCGGTGCACAGGTCGAGCGCGTGCGAGCCGTCCTTCATCTGGGCGCGCGCCATCTCGACGGCGCCGTCCCAGTCGCCCTTTTCCTGCAATTCGCGGAAGCGTTTCGAGCCATTGGCGTTGCAGCGTTCGCCGATCGACAGATAGGCGTTCTCCTGCCGCAACGGCACCTGGCCATAGAGCGAGGCAACTGACGGCGTCCATACCGTCTGCCGCGCCTTGGGCCGCGGCCGGAGACCGCCGTCGGCCAGCTGCCGCAGGGCGGCGTCGAGCGCCGCGATGTGGTCGGTCTCGGTGCCGCAGCAGCCGCCCACCAGATTGGCGCCGTCCTCGCGCACGAAACGCGATATCCAGGGCGCAAACTCTGTCGCCGTCAGCGGGTAGTGCGTCTTGCCGTCGAGCAGTTCCGGCAGACCGGCGTTGGGCTGGACCGACAGCAGGCCCGGCCAGTTCTCCGACAGCCATTTGAGATGCTCGGACATCTCGCGCGGACCGGTGCCGCAGTTAAGACCGATCAGCGGCACGTCGAGCGCACGGACGATGGTGGCGGCGGCGGCGATGTCGGGACCGACCAGCAGCGTGCCCGTGGTCTCAACCGTGACCTGGACGAAGATCGGAATGTCACGCCCGGACTTGGCAGCGGCGCGCTTGGCGGCGTTCACTGCGGCTTTGATCTGCAGCGGATCCTGGCAGGTCTCGGCGAGGATGACGTCGACGCCGCCAGCGGCTAGGCCCTCCGCCTGAACAGCGAGCGCATCCTCGAGCGTCTGATAATCGACGTGGCCGAGTGACGGCAGGCGCGTGCCGGGGCCGATCGAGCCGATGACGAAGCGGTCGCGGCCGTCCTTGGCGCATTCCTCGACCGCCTCGCGCGCAATTTCGGCGGCGCGGCGGTTGATCGCGAAGGCCTGGTCGGCGAGACCGAATTCGCCGAGCGTGATCGGCGAGCCGCCGAACGAATTGGTCTGCACGACGTCGGCACCGGCGCGGAAATGGCCGAGATGGATCGAGCGAATGACGTCGGCGCGGCTCTGGTTCAGCACCTCAATGCAATTTTCCTTGCCGAGAAAATCGCGATCGAGATCGAGATTGCGTCCGTGCACGGCCGTGCCCATGGCGCCGTCGCACAACAGCACGCGATCCCGCATCACATCAAGAATATGCGCCATAATTTCAGCCCGCCGGAACCCTGACTGTGTCGGCCGGCGTCGGTCCGCGTACGCCGATCATGTGGCAGATCGCGACGATGAGATCGGCGCGGTTGAGCGTATAGAAGTGGAAATCGTCGACGCCGTGCGCTTGCAGGCGCCGGCATTGCTCCGCTGCGATCGACGCCGCCACCAGCCGGCGGGTGTCCGGATCGGCGTCGAGCCCGTCGAACATCGGCGGCATCCAATCCGGAATGGCGGTACCGCACAGGGCGGCGAATTTCTTCACTTGGGCGAAATTGGTCACCGGCAGGATGCCGGGCACGATCGGCACGCCGATGCCACGCGCACGCGCGCGATCCACGAAGCGCAAATAGACGTCGACCTCGAAAAAGAACTGCGTGATCGCGCGATCGGCGCCGGCATCGATCTTGCGCTTAAGGTTGTCGAGGTCAGCCTCCGGGCTTTTGGCTTCGGGATGCGTCTCTGGATAGGCGGCGACGCTGATCTCGAACGGCGCGATGCGCTTCAAGCCGGCGACCAAGTCGGCGGCATAGGCATAGCCGCCGGGATGCGGCGTATACGGACCCTCGCCCGCCGCCGGATCGCCACGCAATGCGACGACGTGGCGAATGCCCGAATCCCAATAAAGCCGCGCCACCGCATCGATGGCGTCACGCGGCGCGCCGACACAAGTTAGGTGCGCGGCCGGTTCGAGCGTCGTGTCCGTGCGAATGCGTAGGACGGTCGCATGGGTGCGCGCACGGGTCGAACCGCCGGCGCCATAGGTGACCGACACGAAACGCGGCGCCAAGGGCTCGACGCGTTTCACCGTCTGCCACAGCTTTTCCTCCATCTCCTCGGTCTTGGGCGGAAAGAATTCGAACGAGACTCGCGGCGGCGCGCGGCCGGCGCCGGCGAGCGGATCGGCGGCCAGCAGCGCGCCGGCCGCCAAGCCACCCGCTGCGCGGGATCTGTCCTGCCGTCCTCGACTCGTCGTCATCGATCCAAAATACCCCGGAAAATGGGCAGAATCCCACTGGACATACCGTTCTGCACCATAGCGCGTCTAGCGCCAAAAATGCGACCCCGGGCCGCGCCGATGGGGCCCTTGTCGGTCGCGCCGCCAGCGCCCTATGCTCCCGCAAAATGCCCGGCGCCGTGCGCCGAATATTGAATTAAGCGGAAGGGGGTCCATGCTATCGACGTCTCGCCGTTCCCTGTCTGTTTTGCTCATGGCGTCCGCGTTGCTCCTCTGGTCGGCACCGGTTCGCGCCGCTCAAACCGATCCGGCCGCCTTTGTTGACGGACTCGTGCAGCAGGCACTGACGATCCTGCGCAATCCGCAGATGCCTGACGTGCAGCGTGAAGAACGCTTCAGCACGTTGTTGCGCACGGGCTTCGACATCCCGCGGATCGCACGGTTCGTACTCGGCCGCTACTGGCTCAGCGCCAGCGACCAGGAGCGCGCCCAATTCAGCGAGCTGTTTGCCCAATGGGTGGTGCGGACCTATTCGTCCCGCTTCAAAGAATATAGCGGCGAGACCATCAAAGTGACCGGCGCGCGCGCCGAAAGCCCGACCAGCTATGTCGTCTCGAGCCAGCTCATCCACACCAACGGGGCGCCGCCGACCACGATCTACTGGCACGTCAGCAAGAAAGACGACGATCTCAAGATCGTCGACGTCGAGGTCGAAGGCGTGAGCATGGCACTAACCGAGCGCGAGGAGATCGCCTCGGTGATCCAGCGCGACGGTGGCACGGTCACGGGCCTGAACCAGCAGTTGCAACAGCGCCTCAGCAGCGGCACGGTGCCTACGAGCGGCTTGTTCGCGCCGACCCAGGCGCAGGAAAACCACTAGGCGCTAGTCCCGCGTCAGCGGTTTGTAGCGGATGCGATGCGGCTGTTCGGCGGCCGCGCCGAGACGCCGCCTGCGATCAGCCTCGTATTCGGCATAGTTGCCTTCGAACCATACGACCTGGCTCATGCCCTCGAAGGCCAGGATGTGCGTGGCGATGCGGTCGAGAAACCAGCGATCGTGGCTGACGATGACGGCGCAGCCGGGAAATTCGAGCAGCGCCTCTTCGAGCGCACGCAGCGTATCGACATCGAGATCGTTGGTCGGCTCGTCGAGCAGGATCACATTGGCGCCGGTCTTGAGCATCTTGGCCAGGTGCACGCGGTTGCGCTCACCACCCGAGAGCTGGCCGGTTTTCTTCTGCTGGTCGGGGCCGCGGAAATTGAATAGGGCGCAATAGGCGCGTGCCGGCAGCTTGCGGCGGCCGAGATCGATCTCGTCGGCGCCGCCGGAAATCTCCTCGAACACCGAATTATTGGGATCGAGCGCGTCGCGGCTCTGGTCGACATAGCCGAGCTTAACCGTGTCACCGAGCCGGATGCTGCCGGAGGCAGGCTGCTCCTGGCCGACGATCATGCGGAACAGCGTCGTCTTGCCAGCGCCGTTGGGCCCGATGACGCCGACGATACCGCCGGGCGGCAGGCGGAACGACAGGTCCTCGATCAGCAAATTATCGCCATAGCTTTTGCCGAGATGGCTGGCTTCGATCACGGTGTCGCCAAGACGCGGCCCTGGCGGCAGCACGATCTGCGCGGTTTCCGGCGCCTTTTCGCGGCTTTGCGACACCAGGCTTTCGTAAGCGGACAGGCGTGCTTTGCTCTTAGCCTGACGCGCCCGCGGGCTTTGCTTCACCCATTCGAGCTCGCGCTCGAGCGTGCGCTGGCGCGCCACCTCCAGCTTGCCTTCCTGATCAAGCCGTTTCTGTTTCTGTTCGAGCCAGCCGGAATAATTGCCCTGATACGGAATGCCCTGGCCGCGGTCGAGCTCAAGGATCCAGCCGGCGACTTCGTCGAGGAAATAGCGGTCATGCGTCACCGTGACGACAGTGCCGGGGTATTCCGCGAGGAAGCGCTGCAGCCAGGCCACTGACTCGGCGTCGAGGTGATTTGTGGGCTCATCGAGCAATAACAGGTCGGGCTTCTGCAGCAGCAGCCGGCAAAGCGCCACGCGGCGGCGCTCGCCGCCTGACAGCTTGGCGACATCGGCATCGCCCGGCGGACAGCGCAGCGCGTCCATGGCGATCTCGACCGTGCGGTCGAGCTCCCAGCCGTTGACCGCTTCGATCTTTTCCTGCAGCGCGGCTTGCTCAGCGAGCAGTGTGTTCATTTCGTCGTCAGACAGGCTTTCGCCGAGCTTGATGCTAACTGCCTCGAAGCGCTCGAGCAGCGTCTTGATCGCACCCAATCCGTCGGTGACGTTGCCGGCGACGGTCTTGTTGGGATCGAGGACCGGCTCCTGCGGCAAATAGCCGGTGGTGACGCTTTCGGCCGCCCAGGCCTCGCCGGCGAAATCATGGTCGAGGCCGGCCATGATGCGCAACAGAGTGGACTTGCCCGCGCCGTTGGCGCCGAGCACGCCGATCTTGGCGCCAGGCAGGAACGACAGCCAGATGTCCTTCAGCACCTCGCGCCCGCCAGGGAAGGTCTTGCTCAGACCTTTCATCACATAGATGTACTGGTAGGCGGGCATGGGAACTCCGGCGATGCGTGGAAGATGCGCCGACGTCAGCGCGAGTGTAGGAGTCGGCAGAAAGATTCAAACTCAGGTCCGTCGAATTCATACTCTTTGACGTTCGCGGTATCCAAGGATTCAATTTTGACGACCGGAACCATTCAAAATCCAGCCCGCACCAGGCGGAACAATGCAAAATCCCACACTTTGAATCGCGTCCGCGCAGACAGCAGCAGGCGCCAGCGCCCACGCGGAAGAAGGAAGCCTAGATTACAATCTGGAGACGTGAGTTGCCGCCAAGCAGCGGTCTTCGTGACCGCTGGGACCAGGGATGGGCCCCTCGGTCGGCGCAATGTCAGCGAGGATGACGTCCTTCCGCCCCGTCGCGGAGCGCTGTCCTGGGCCGCGCGCACGACGAACGCCTCCTTGATGCGCCCGCTCAGTGGCGGCAAGCCGAGACGGAGCCTGCCGGAGCAGGCCAAGTGCAGCATCTTCTACCCAAGCCGGTCCTCGACGTCGGCGTTCCACGGCTGCGTGTCGTGCGATCGGGGCCGGAGATTCGCCGCGACGTCGGCGCCGCCGAGCGACAACGGAACGAGATGATCGGCCTCGAACGTGCCGGGCGCGCCCTCGAAGCCGTATAAAGACCCCCTATTTGGAGAGGAAAGAATGGTTTTCCACCTTGCCGGCACTCGGATTTATCTAGGACTGCACCGTCAGAAAAACATTTCGATTGTTGTAGGCCTTATACACCAACAGGAAAAAAACCTCGTGATCGATAATGACCGGGTCCGCTAGCGTCTGTGTGGACCACCAGAATGCGATTATTTTGCGATTGTCATCGCGATGAGTGCGTCGGGTTGGAGGCAGTAGTCAACAATTACCGCACGCCGCGTCCATAGATCACGTTCGCGCTTCGACTTCGCGTAACCGATTACCAGATGCGCCACGCGCATGCTCTGCGCCTCCGGCTGCAAAGATCGCGTCACACAGCCGCTCGAGCATCGGCACGCCGCTGACCTCGGTCTCGAATAAGGGCACGATGGCGCGGACGTTGTCGTCGAACTCCCGCCAGATCGTGCGCATGTGCTCGTGCTGCATCGCCACGCGGTTCTTGACGAAAGCCGCAGCATCCGGCCCAACCGAGGCAGGGTCGATGACCATGTTAACGAGAACGCCGCCGACGGGGATGTGGAAATCCTTGAACCATTGGATGAAGCGAGTGACGACCGCTATGGGGAGCGCCTCCGGCAGCGTAATGAAGAAGAACGCCGTGAGCGCGGGATCCGTGAGGAGCTTGCGCGCGTTCGACATCCGGTCGCGAAAAGAGACGAGATAATCCATTAGCGGGTCGGCCTCCTTCTTTTTCGTGAAGGAGAGCATCTCCCGAAGCGTTCGCGCCTCCTCGCGGCTCTTGAGCATCTTGTTGACCCACAGCGAATAAACCGACGACATGCCGAGCAGGCGCCTTGCGTTGGCGGTGGGCGCGGTGTCGAAGACATAAACGTCGTATTCGTTTTTGAACATGAGGTCGATCATGTTCTCGAACATGGCTGATTCTTCGAACGCCGGGTTCATGGTGGCTGACTCGACGAAGTCGTCGGCCTTGGTGGTGATGTCCGCGAACTTGAGGAACCACCGAATCTTTTCGCGGATCTCGACCTTACTGCGCTCGATGCTCTGCCGTGTGTCGATCTCGTAGGCCCAAAGATTTGGTACGCCCTCGATGGCGACGTACTTGCCGAGCATGTCGCGGCCGAACAGGCTCGTCAGGCTGTGCACGGGATTTGTGGAAACGAGCAGCGTCCGACGCCCCTGCCGGGCGAGCCCGATAGCGGCGGCAGCAGCGAAGACGGTCTTCCCGACGCCACCCTTTCCGCCGAAGAAGAAGTACTTGAGCGTCGAATGCTCGCCCAGGTACCGGCCCATCGGCATGGTGATTTCTGGCATGGCGACGCTCCGCTAAGCGAACATGATGGTGGCGAGTTTTTCGATCATCGCCAGTCCGGTGACGTCGCGCTCCATCTCGGGCACCTGCGCCAGGACCTGATCGTCAAAAATGGTTCGCAGATCGCCCAGGTGTCGATCCTGCATGGCGATGCGATTGCGCAGATACTCAGGGATGTTCTGGCCAAGCAATTCGTGCGGGATGACCCGGTTCACCACGTAGCCGGCGGTCGGCACGTTGAACTGCGCAAACATCCGGGCAGCCTTCTGCGTGTCATTGATGACCATTGCTTCCGGGATCACCACGAAGAAGAAGGCCGTTTTCGTTCTATCTGTGAGGATTCCGGCGGACGTGTTGATACGGTTCTTGATGTAGAGAAGCTCGTTGAGAATCTGGTCCTGCTCCACCTCCTTCTCGCGTCGGAGCCGGCTCACCATCTCCTCGTATTCGCGCATCTCCTCGCGCAGCTTGGTGATCTTGTTGATCCACTCGTCGTAGACCTTGGCCATCGACAGGTAGTAGAGAGCGTGACCGAGCGGGACGAGATCGTAGATGTAGTAGTCGTAGTCGCCCTTCATGACCACGTCGACCACGGCGTCGAAGATCGCGCTTTCCTCCATCGCCGGCTCGGCGCTCGCCGCCTGGATGTAGTTCTCGATCTCTTCGGGCACGGCCGGGAGTCCGTACATGTCCAGGATCTTCTGGCGGATCTCTTGCTGATATTTCCGGATGTGGCTGTCGGCGTCTATTTCCTGGGCCCAGAGGTTGTCCGTGATTTGGACAGGTCCCTTACCAAAGATGTCGCGCTTGAAGATGTCGGTAAGCGACGCCTGTGGGTCCACGGAGAACACGAGGACCTTCTTGCCCTGGCTCGCAAGCCAGTATGCCGCCGCTGCGGAGAAGGTTGTCTTGCCGACCCCGCCGCCACCGCCGAACATGATGTACCGGCGTTCCGGATGCTGCAGAAAGACGTCCTTGAGTGCCACCGGTTCCTCCTAGAACATCGCGTCCGCAACGTCCTTCTCGCGCAACATGCGCCGTTTCCACGTCGCAATCTGCGGCACGACGTAGGGCAAAAGCCGCAGGCTGTAGTACGGCGGAAGGATCGGGATCCCGAGCAAGTCGCCCATCGTAATGAGGATGAAGAGGTGCTCCATCGATGCGCGCGTGCGCAAGGCGGCGCGGCTCATGTCGTGAGCGGACATGCCGTAGATCGTCTCGCGAACGGCGTCTAACCAGCTCTTCTTTTCCGCCTGCGGCTTTTTTTGCTCGACCATGGCCGTTGTCCTCTCATAGTCCGTGCAGGTGATGCTCGTGGCTGTCGCCGAACTCGCGCTCACGGAGCATTTCGCGCTTCCACGCCTCGACCTCAGGCACGACCCAGGGCAGCAGGCGCAGCCCATAATACGCCGGCAAGACCGGCACACCGAGCATGTCGCCGAACACGCCGACCATGAACAGCCTTTCCATGGAGGCGCGCATTTCCAGTGCCTGCTGCACGAATTCGTAGCTCGTCATGCCGTACCAGAACTCGCGCAGCGCGCGGGTCCATCGACCGGCCTCCAGCGTGCTATGGTGTTGGGACATGACGGAACTCATCGGCATCGCCGCGGTCGCGGTCGTCGCCTGGTTTGCCGCAGGCACGATCTGGAACATTCGCAAGGGACGCATGCTCATGCGCTGGATGCAGGGCGGCCTGCCGTTGCTCGGCGAGCGCACGACCGTACGCTGGCTGGGCTCGACTGCGGTCGAGATGGTGATCCGCGACGGCAGGGACCCGTTCACCAGCGCGACGCTGATCATCTTTCTCGAGCCGCGCGATATGCCCTGGATGTGGGCATTCGGCCGCAGCCTGGGCCGCCGCGACGTACTCATCATCCGCGGGGTATTGCAGCGGACTGCGGGCGTCGAACTCGAAGCTCTTGAGCTCGCGAGCTGGTCCGGGCGGGACGCGCTGAAGCGCGTGCCTCCGGGATGGCTCGTGCGCGAGGCCGAAGGTCGTGCCGGAGGTGTGGCCGTGTACTACTCGGACCCCGCAGCTCTTGTGCTTGCCGACGCGCTGCTGCGGCTGGCGCAACGCGAAGGATTGGCGGTGAAGCGACTGTCCGTGCGGCGCGGCGACCCGAACTTCCAACTTCACGTCTCCATCCCCGATCCGCAGCGGCCGGCGCGCGATTTCTTCAAGGGCGTGCAATCGCTCGCCGGCCGCGTGCTCGCCTGACAGTCCAGTCTGCCTATTCCGCAGGGGGTGCAACCGCCGAACGCGGGGTCCGCGGCCCTGGCTCTGAATGATAACGGAGATAGGCCTTGTACCCATCCCAGCCGATGAGAACGGCGGCCGCGAACAAAAGCACGGAGACCGCAATCATCGCCCACGCGCCTGCCACCGGCAGTGACGTCATGTTCGGATTCGCCGCGATCGTCACGTAGAGATTCCGCGCCGTGACGGCGGTGGCCGCCAGCGTGGTCACGTACATGAAGACCATCGGGGCCAGGGCGAAGGTCGGATTACGCTTCTCCGATTTAAGCCAGACCGACACGACGAGGAGGCTCAGCGCCGCCATCAGCTGGTTCGACGCACCGAACATCTGCCAGAGGTAGACCCATGTGCCGGTGAGCACGAGCGCGGCTGTCAGCACCATCGAGATCGTGCTCGACACATGCATGTTCCGCACGGGCGGCATGAGATCACCGACCCATTCGGTCAGCGTCACCCGCATCACGCGGAAGACCAGGATTGTCACGGTGAGCACGATGATAACGAAGGTGCCAAACCCAAGCGCGGTGCCGAAGCTCTCAGGGATCAGCCCGAAGGTCCCGGCATGGATGAGCTTGCCGACGCCCAACGCGAACCGGCCGGCGCCGCCGCCGGCACCAGCAATCGAGACGGCGGTGAGCGACAGCAACGCCAATGTATTCTCTCCGAGCATCCCACCGGCGCCGACCGGCAGCCCATCGGTTTCGTATTCGAGCTGCCGCGCGGTGCCTATCGAACCAACAAGGGAGTGCCAGCCCGAAATGGCGCCGCATGCGATGGTCACAAACAGCATGGGCCAGAGCGGCTGCCACGCCTTGCCCGCTTCGATTCCAAAGCCGAGGTTCTTGAAGGCAGGAAGCGCGAAACGCCCGATGAGATTGCCCGCCGAGTCCGTCGTGCCTAAAAGCGGCGCGATGACCATTCCTACCGCGCTCAGCAGAATCGTTATGAACATGACCCAGAACCCGATGTAATTCACCGGCTGTGCAAACCGCCAGATCGGGAGATTTGCGCCCATGTAGCTGAAGGCCAATAGGAACACCATCCAGAACAGGTAATTCGGCAAGGTCCGAAGCTGACCTGTCGCCGCGTCATACGCCGGCGTCGTCGGTCGGGTTCCGTCCGCGCGTGGAGCCGGAATCCGCGGATCGGCCATCGTCGGGTCCTGGACCGAGATGATCGCCTGATGGCCGGTAATGCTGTCCACCTTGTCGTTCACCCACGTCACGGCGGACCCCAGCGGGCCCTGCACCAACGTGCCGCGCTGGTCTAGGTGCTGCCCGAAAGGTCCCATCGCCATGGCTAGCAGCGTGACGGCGACGACGAGGACGGTGACGCTGCCGATGCCCATCTTCCAGCGATACATCATCTGGCCGGCGAGCAGTCCCATGATGGCGAGAACCACGATCCCGAACGGCACGTCAGGACGCGCGGACAGGGTGGCCGCGAGAATTCCGATAAAGGCGCCGGCGAGCAGCATCAGGTAGAAGAAGATGAATACGAACAGAATCGTGCGCGTCCGGGGCGCAATGAGCCGGTGCGCAATCGCCGAGAGGCTATTGCCGTCGTTCCGCACCGCCACCATGATGGCGGCATAATCGCTCGCCCAACCGATGAAGCTGACGCCCAGGATCAGCCAGGCCAGCGAGGGCGCCCACCCCCACAGATTTGCCGCCGTAATCGGTCCGACGATGGGCCCGGCGGCCGCAATCGCCTTGAAGTGATATCCGAACAGCACGTTCCGGCTGGTCGGCATGAAGTCCACGCCGTCCATGTACATTCGAGCAGGCGTCGCCCGTTTGGCATCAGGCTGGATGACAAGCGCGTCTACGCGCTTCGCGTAGAAATTGTAGACCAAATAAATGGTCAGCACGCTGAGGATGACGATCCAGAAGCTGTTCATGACACCGCTCCTTCCTCAATCGATTTGCCGTGTCCTCCGGGTGCCAGTTGAGGGAAACGCCATCCACGTATTCCACTTCCCATCGCGCCCGCCAACTCGCACACCCACAATCAAATTTGAAACCTCAAATTGGGGGTGCGTATTGATCTGCATCAAAATCGAGAATCCGGGCTATTTGGCCTCGGATCTGGGCTGCAATCAGTTGAGATAGATCAAAGCGTGCCAAATCCGCCTGGCCTATCGAAAAAGCCTGCCCCACGGACGGCGGCAAAACGGTCAGCGCGAGCGGTTGCGATGCAGCATCTTCTCATCGTCTGCCACCCAAAGCGTCAGAGCTTCACTCAGACGGTGGCACGCGCTTACGCAAAAGAGCTGGCATCGCTAGGTCACGACGTCGTCATCCGCGACCTCTATCGCTACGGCTTTGATCCAGTCCTGTCCGAGCGCGAACTCATGGGACCGGGTAAGCTCGTCGTGCCAGCCGCGGTTCGCCGCGAACAGCGGCGGCTCCTCGACGCTGGCGCGATCGCATTCTTCTATCCGTTGTGGTGGGGCCATATGCCGGCGATGCTCAAGGGATATTTCGACCGTGTGTTTGCCGCTGGCGTGGCCTACGACATGAGGCGCGAGGGAATGATCCCGCGGCTCTCAGGCAAAAAGGCTATCATCTTCACGAGTTCCGCCGCCGGCATGACGTATCTTCGCCGCAACAAGCAGTGGCGCGCCGTCGGGACGCTCGAAGAAGATCAAATCCTTTCGCTGTGCGGGGTTGAATTGCTCGAGCATGTCCACTTCGCATCGATCACGCCCGATCTGTCCGAGAAAGAGGTCGCCAAGCATCTCGGGACCGTACGCGAAGTCACACACCGGCACTGGGGTCGTACGCCCGCAGCACAGGGATGATGTTTCATGGCACTCGATACCGCAGCAACCATTGCTCATCTGCCTGTCATTCGAAAACCGCCTGGCGGGTGGAAAATCACTCCCAACATGCTCGATTACGAGGCGACGCGCGCGAGCTTCAGTTGGGATGCGGCGCGCTCCGAACTCGAGGGACTGCCGCAGGGACGCGGTCTCAACATCGCCTATGAAGCCGTCGACCGGCACCTGCGCGCAGGTCGTGGCGACAAGATCGCTCTGCGCTGGCTCGGCAAGGATGGCGCGCGGCGCGATTTCAGCTATGGCGATCTCGCCCGCGCCAGCAACCGGTTCGCGAACCTCCTTAGACGGCTCGGAGTGGGCAAGGGCGAGCGCGTCTTCGGATTGCTCGGCCGGGTTCCCGAGCTTTACATCGCCATGCTCGGCACCCTGAAGGCGGGATGCGTGTTTTCTCCGCTGTTCTCAGCCTTCGGGCCGGAACCAGTGCGTGCGCGCCTCGAGATCGGCGACGCCCGCGTTCTCGTGACCAACGCCAACCATTACCAGCGGAAGATCGCCGCTCAGCGACAATCGCTTCCGGGCCTTAAACACGTGCTCCTCGCGCCGGAAGAACCGCCGGCATCGCCGGTCCCGCCCGATACGCTCGCGCTCGCGGAGATGCTCGCCCGATGCGCAGACACCTTCGAGATTCCGCCGACCGATCTGGAAGACCCGGCGCTTCTCCATTTCACCAGCGGCACGACCGGCACACCCAAGGGCGCGGTCCACGTTCACGCCGCCGTCATCGCGCATCACATCACCGGCAGGCTCGCGCTCGATCTTCATCCCGAGGATATTTTTTGGTGCACGGCCGATCCCGGCTGGATCACTGGCACGTCGTATGGGCTGATCGCGCCGTTGACCAATAGCATCACCATGGTCGTGGACGAGGCCGATTTCGACATCGACCGCTGGTACGGCATCCTCGCGAAAGAGCGTGTGACCGTCTGGTACACTGCACCGACCGCCGTGCGCATGATGATCCGCGCGGGAGAGGACGCCGCAAAGGGATACGACCTGTCGGCGCTTCGTTTCATGGCTAGCGTCGGCGAACCGCTCAACCCCGAAGCGGTCGAGTGGGGGCGGATCGCGCTCGGCCGGCCGTTCCACGACAATTGGTGGCAGACCGAGACGGGCGGCATCATGATCGCCAACTTCCTCGCCATGGACATCAAGCCAGGGTCCATGGGCAAGCCGATGCCCGGCATCGAGGCCGCGATCGTGCGTGCCAACGCAACGGGATCGCTGGAGGTAATCGATACGCCGGACGAGCAAGGCGAATTGGCGCTCAAGCCGGGCTGGCCTTCGATGTTCCGTGCGTATCTCAACGCGCCGGAACGCTATTCGAAATGCTTCAAGGATGGCTGGTATTTGACCGGCGACCTCGCGCGGCGGGACAGCGATGGCTATTACTGGTTCGTCGGCCGCAGCGACGATGTGATCAAGACCTCCGGGCATCTGGTTGGGCCATTCGAGGTCGAAAGCGTGCTCATGGAACATCCTGCCGTGGCAGAGGTCGGCGTCATCGGCAAACCCGATCCGATGGCGTTTGAAATCATCAAGGCCTTCGTCACGCTCAAATCCCGAGAAACGCCGAGCGACGAGCTCAAACGTGACATTCTTGCCCTTGCGCGGAAGCGATTGGGCGCGGCCGTCGCTCCGAAAGAGCTCGAGTTCGTCAAGAACCTACCGAAGACGCGTTCGGGCAAGATCATGCGGCGACTGATCAAGGCGCGCGAATTGGGCCTGCCCGAAGGCGATATCTCGGCACTGGAGACGGACCGATGATTGACCACGCCAGCAAGGTGCATCTCGATCGCAAGCATCTCCTGCACCTTCTGCGCGAGATGCTGCGTATCCGCCGCTTCGAAGAGCGCTGCGTCGAACTTTATTCAGGCGGCAAGATTCGCGGCTTTCTCCATCTCTACATCGGTGAGGAAGCGAATGCGGTCGGAGCGATGCAGGCCATCGGCCCCAAGGATGCGGTCGTCACGACCTATCGGGAGCATGGCCATGCCCTCGCCCGCGGCATTTCGGCCCGCGCACTGATGGCGGAAATGTTCGGCAAGATGGAAGGCACGAGCCGCGGACGGGGCGGCTCAATGCATGTCTTCGATGCAGCGACGCGCTTCTACGGCGGCAACGCGATCGTCGCCGGCGGCATGCCGCTCGCCGTCGGAATTGCGCTGGCGGCCAAGATGCGGGGCGAGCGGAATATCACCGCCTGCTTCTTCGGCGACGGCGCGGTCGCCGAGGGCGCATTCCACGAAAGCCTGAATCTCGCCTCGCTGTGGAAGCTTCCGGTGCTGTTCATTTGCGAGAACAACCGTTACGCGATGGGCACCGCGATCGAACGCGCCCAGGCGCAGATCGATCTCACCAAACACGCCGAAAGCTATGCCATCCGCGCCGAAGCCGTCGACGGAATGGACGTGGTCGCGGTCGAGGTCGCGACCCACCGCGCCGCGGATTTGGTGCGCGAAACCGGAGAGCCTTACTTCCTCGAGAACCGCACATATCGGTTCCGCGCGCACTCGATGTACGATCCCGAGCTCTACCGCAGCAAGGCGGAGGTCGAGGAATGGAAGAAGCGCGACCCGATCACGCTTCTCGAAGCGTGGATGCGCGACAGCAACCTCTTGCATCCCGAAGACATGCCCAAGCTCGAAGCCGAGGTTGCCGCCGAGATCGATGATGCGGTCGTCTTTGCCGAGGCCGGACAGTGGGAGCCGGTGGCGGATTTATGCAAGGATGTGATGACCGTGCGCAAGGTCGGCGTGCTGGAGGCAGCAAAATGACGACGACGACCTACCGCGATGCGGTGCGCGCGGCGCATCGCGAGGCGCTGCAACGGGACCCGCGCGTCTTCCTGATGGGCGAGGATGTCGGGCGCTACGGCGGCAGCTATGCCTGCACCAAGGGCCTGATCGAGGAATTCGGGCCCGAACGGATTCGCGACACGCCGCTTTCGGAAGTGGCGTTCGTCGGCGCGGGCATCGGCGCCGCGCTCGCCGGCATGCGGCCCATCGTCGAGATCATGACCGTCAATTTCAGCATGCTGGCGCTAGACCAGATCGTCAACAACGCGGCGACGATCCGCCACATGTCGGGCGGCCAGTTCAGCATCCCTCTCGTCATCCGCATGGCGACCGGTGCGGGTCGTCAAGTGGCGGCTCAGCATTCTCACAGCCTCGAATCCTGGTACGCGCACGTGCCAGGAATCCGGGTCGTTGCGCCCGCGACACTTGCCGATGCGCGCGGAATGCTGTGGACGGCGCTCGAGGACCCCGATCCCGTCGTAATTTTCGAACATGCGATGCTCTACAGCCTGGAAGGCGATCTTCCGGAAGGATCAGGCAGCGTCGACATCGATCGTGCAGCCGTCCTGCGGCCGGGCCGCGACGTGACGCTCATCGCCTACAGCGAGAACCTGCACAAGGCATTGGCCGCCGCCGAGTTGCTCGCACAGGATAGAATCGAGGCGGAAGTCATCGATCTTCGCACCATGCGACCGCTTGATGACGCCACCATTATGACGTCCGTGCGCAAGACACGGCGCGCGGTGGTGGTGGACGAGGGTTGGCGCAGCGGCAGTCTCGCCGCGGAAATTGCCGCGCGCATCATGGAGCAAGCCTTCTACGATCTTGACGCGCCGGTCGGCCGCGTGTGCAGCGAGGAGGTGCCTATTCCCTATCCTAAGCATCTTGAGGATGCTGCGATACCGCAGCCTCACAAGATCGTCGCCACGGTAAAAAACCTATTCGGCAGCCATGGTTGAATTCCGAATGCCGTCGCTCGGCGCCGACATGGAAGCCGGCACCTTCGTCGAATGGCTGAAGAAACCCGGCGATCGCGTGTCTCGCGGCGAAATCATCGCAGTCGTGGAAACGCAGAAAGGCGCGATCGAAATTGAGGTATTTCAGAGCGGCACACTGGAAACTCTGATCGCGAAGCCCGGCCAAAAGTTGCCGGTCGGAGCGCCAATGGCCATCATCCGCGGCGATGGCGAAGCCGCGCCCGCTTTTGCCCCGCCGCCCGCGCCGGCGGTCAAAGCTCTGGAGACAAGACCGCCTCCGGCTAAGGCGCGCGTGGCGCCAGCGCTCGCGACACCTTCAGCGGGCATTCATACGTCTCCGGCGGCACGCAGGCGCGCGGCAGAGCTCGGCATCGATCTGCAGAAATTGGTCGGCACCGGCCCGGACGGCGCCGTTACTTCGGCCGACGTCGAACGCGCAGCAGCAGCTGCAGCGCCCAGCGCGGCAGCCGCTATGCGCCAGGCGATCGGCGCAGCGATGGCGCGTTCAAAGCGGGAGATTCCGCATTATTACCTGGCCCACAGCATCGATCTTGATCCGTGTTTGCGCTGGCTCGCGTCCGAAAATGAAAAGCGATCGGTGGCGGAGAGAATTCTCTACGGGGCGCTTCTGCTGAAGGCGGTTGCGCTCGCGCTGCACGACTATCCTGAATTCAATGGCTATTACATCGATGGCGCATTTCGGCCAAGCGCGCAAATCCACCTGGGCGTTGCCATCGCCTTGCCCAAGGGGGGCCTTGTCGCACCAGCCATTCACGACGCCGACCGCCTGCCGCTGCCCCAACTCATGGTCGCGCTGCGCGATCTCGTCAATCGCGCGCGCAGGGGTGGGTTGCGCAGCTCCGAACTTGCGGATTCAACGATTACGGTAACGAGCCTCGGCGAACAAGGCGCCGAAAGCCTTTTCCCGGTGATTTATCCGCCGCAGGTAGCCATTTTCGGCTTCGGCATGGTTCTCGACCGGCCCTGGGTCGTCGATGGAACAGTGGTCCCCCGACACGTCATCTCGGCGTCGCTCGCCGGCGACCATCGGGTGAGCGACGGCCACCGTGGCGGCAGGTTTTTGACGGCAGTCGCGCAAATGCTGCAAAAGCCGGAGGCCTTATGAACGAGAAAGAGCTAAAGGCCACTGTGCTAAAAGCGCTTGCCAGCGTTGTGCCCGAATTGGACGAAGCACACCTTGCGCCCGAGAAGAATTTCCGCGAGCAACTCGATATCGATTCGATGGATTTTTTGAATTATGTGATCGCACTTTGCGCAGCAACCAAGATCGAGATTCCTGAAGCAGATTACCGCAAGATCGCCAGCGTCGACGGGACGGTCGCATATCTCGCGCAACACCAAAAGCGAAGCTCGGCGACATGACCCGGCGGCGCTTGCGCGGGGCCACAATCACGACGACGGAACGGGCACGCGACCGGGTGTCTAGCTGGCCAAGGAACGCATAGCGCCACATCATTTCAGCAGCAAGGGATCGACAATCCCACTCCGATGTACAAAGAGCCACGCGATGAAGAGGCGCTTCTAGCGGGCCCGCACGCCCTTAAACAGCGGAAAAGAGTTCACCTGCCTTCGCCGACGGCAAGTGCGGCAACCGCGGTTTGCACCTTGATTGCAATGTCATCTTCCCATTGTCGCGCCGATTGGCCCGGCCGGACGGGCGGTGGAACGATCGGTGGCCCAAAGCGGATGACGACAGGGTGAAGGCGTGGGAAGCGTTGCCGCACCGGCCAAGCCGCGAAGCTGCCGCCGATATAGACCGGTACGATTAGCGCAGTGCCGCCGGCGACGAGGGCACCGATCCCCGGTAGGAACCGCTGTAATCTTCCATTTTCGCTGCGCGACCCTTCGGGAAACCACACCAAATTGTAGCCGCGTTCGAGCACGAGGCGGCCAGCGGCAATGCCTGAAATCACGGCGCGGTCTGGGTCAATCGGAATGACTTGCGCGATCCGGCTGAAGTATCGGCGCAGGCGCGTGGTGAAGACGACACCCGTCCAGCCGCCCCAGAACGTGCGGCGCAGCCGGGCTGACGGCAGGGCGCTCGCCAGGGCAAACGGATCGAGATAGCTGGCGTGGTTCGCGCAGATCACGATCGGATCGTTCGGCGGTAGGCATTCGCTGCCCTCGACGCGCAGGCGGAAGGCCTGTCGCATAATGAAGCGGACCAAGACCACTCCAGCTGCGCGCAGGAGACGACCGCCGAATTTGGGCGGCGCAATCCATTCCGGCGCAGCAACCGGGCCAGCGACTGCGCGGCGCTCGCACGCCACTGTCGCCTCCTGTACGAAATCACGCGCCGTGACGATGCGTGCGATCTCCTCCTCATGCAAGACGATGCCAAGATCGCGCTCGAGCGCCAGACTCAGCTCGATCCAGGCCAGCGAATCAATGCCCAGCTCGAGTTGCAGAACCGTATCCGGACGCAACCCCTGGTCAGGAAAGCGCTGCGTCAGCCATTGCCACACGGCGGCCCCGGAAGGCGCGCCAAGCAGTGAGCGGTCTTCAGCTGAAAGCTCGAATGTGCGCAGCGCCGGTTCATGCCGCTGCGCCGCGCGATAGAGGGCGGGCAAGAGATGGCGTTTAAGCTTGCCGAGTTGGGTGCGTGGCAATGGTCCCTGCGTGGCCGCGAAGCCAGAGAGTCTCGCGTACGATGGGAGACTGGCCGCCTTCGCCGCCAAGCCTTCGCGCAACGCCTCCCCAAGCCGGAGCGCACCAGCTTTGCGCGACGCATCGAGATCCGGAACCACGAGGCCAACGAGAGCGCCTTCGACGCCGAGCAGCGCAATCTCGCGAACCAGCGGCGCGGTTCCGTAAATCTCCTCGAAGCCCTCGGGAAAGATCTTCTTGCCATCGGCCAACACAATGGTTTCCGTCTTGCGGCCGGTGATGTGGAGATAGCCGCGGCGGTCGATGAAGCCGAGGTCGCCAGTGCGGAACCATCCATCGGCTGTGAACGCCTCGCGTGTCCTGGCCGCGTCGCCGCGATATCCGCCGAAAACGGACGGGCCATGTGCCTCAATCTCGCCGCTGCCGTCGCGGTCGGGCTCGGCGATACGTAGCTCCATGCCGGGCACTGGGCGACCTGCCGAGCCCGGCAGCGCCGCGCCGGGCGGATTGAATGTCAGCATCGACGACGTCTCAACGAGACCGTAGCCGGTGAGCATCTCCCAGCCCATGCCATCGAGCGCTTCCTCGACCTCGGCGGCGATTGCGGCACCGCCGCTGACGAGAAGACGCAAGCCCGGCGCGACCTGGCGTCGCAGCGAGCGCGAGAGCGGTCGGGCAAGCGCTGCCGCGGCGTGTCGGTGCGCCCAGACGCCGAAAACGATAAGGCTCCGCAACGTTGCGGCAACGGGAGCCGGCCTCGAGGCGATGCCGCGGCGGATATTATCCAGCAGCGCGCTGTAAAGCCGCGGCACGCCGACCAGTACCGTCGCGCCACCACGTCGCATCGCGGAAAGCAGTTCGGGACCGCTCACACCCTGCGGCAGCACGATGCCGCAGCCCAGTGCGAGTGGTGTGAGCATGCCGATGGTCAGCGGGTACACGTGGTGAAGCGGTAGCGGCAACAGCGCGCGATCCGAAGGACCGACGATACGAAGCGCGCACAGCGCGCGCACGTTCGTCAGCAGATTGGCATGGGTGAGCGGAACCGCCTTGGGCGTGCCCGTAGTGCCCGACGTGAAGGCGATCACCGCAACGTCCGCCGGAGCAGCGCTCGGCTGGCGGGGCAACGGCGGCGCGAGCAGGCCGTGCCAACTTGCGCCAGGCTCGGTACCGTCGTCTTGGTCGATGATGACGAGCATACAGGACGGCGCGAGCGAACGAACCCGTTCGGCGTTCAACGCAGTCGTGAACGCCAAGCGGCAACCCGCCGTTTCAATCATCCGGGCCAGCGCGCTGTCCTCGTTCTGCGCGTCGAGTGGAACTGCAACCGCGCCGGCGGAGACGATGCCCCAGAACGCCGTGATCCAGCGCGGGCTGTTCGGCGCTATCAGTGCCACGCCATCGCCGACCGCGACGCCCCGCCCCGCCAAGCCAGCGGTTAATTGGGCGGCATGGTGGTCAAGCTGAGCGAACGACCACACCTCCTCGGTGTCGCGCCCGAAGGCGATGATGGCCGCGTGCTCGCCGTAAGTGGCAAGCAAGCTCCGCAATCCGTGCAAAGTTTCGAAATCGGCCATTCCATTCCACGGTTTCGTTCGCTAACGGCATAGTTTCGTGACCGGCGCGCCTGCCGCGCTGGGCCGATCAGAAGCGATACAGCCCCTACTCTCAGACGTGCCCTATCTCATCGAATGGGTCGCGCCTCCGGGGGCTCACGAGCCGATCCACTGGATCCGCGGCTCCTTGCGCGGCACCGGCGGCGGCGGCGACTTCGGATGGCCGACGATGATCGGCGCCACCGGCACGGCCGTCGGCGGCAGCTTCACCATGCCACGGCCTTCCGGCGTGCCCATCCAGTTCTGCGCGAAGCCGATCCAGCACGTGCCGAGACCGCGGGCATAGGCGGCCAGCATGAGGTTCTGCGCGGCGAGAGCGCAATTCTCGAGCGCCCACTGGCCGCGGCTCACGCTCGAGATGAGGATGAGCACGGGCGCGCTATAGAAGATATCGAATTCGGGATTGCTCACCATTTCGCGGATGTGGTGCGGCGGAACACCGGCTGGCGGCATCCGTAGGACGTGTGCCTTGGACTGGCTCGAAATGCGGGCGAGCACCGCCTTGTCGCGAACGACTGTGAACGCCCAGGGCTGCTCGTTCACCGCGCTCGGCGCCTGGATCGCCGCGTCGATCAGCTCGCGGATCGTCTTCTCGTCGACCGGCTCGGCGGTGAAATCGCGCACCGCGCGCCGCCTGTAGATTGCTTCTTGGAGGTCCATTGCCAATGCCCTGGTTAGTGTCACCCGCAACGTCTGCGCTCTGCGCTCAGCTATAGCTGCCGCGCCAGCGGCGGCATTGCCTTGATACAAATCAAGGATGCTGGAGTTTTGAAATCATCACTTCGTTGACGGCGACTGGCGCGTCACGGTGGCCCGGCGCGACAGGAGAACCGAGGACTTCTGCGGAGAGAATGGTGG
>DASQGX010000080.1:0-13275 GCA_035632395.1 Allostellaceae bacterium | reverse complement strand
CCGCGGCGCTTGCGCGTAGACGAGCGGTGTTGCGACGACAAGACCGAGCCCGATGAACGCCACTGCGGCCGTGATGGTCCGAGGCATGATAGGCCTCCGTGCTGCCAGACGTCCGGCGCTTCTAACACGAACGCGCCGTCGGCTAACATCACAGCCGCTTGAGCGTATCAGGGTTGACTGAGGCGCGGTGCGCGCAATTCCTCGGCGGCACTCCGCAGTCTAGCATACGCGCGGATGCTCACCGGGATTGAGCCGATATAGAGTGCGCCGATGATCAGCAGCGTGATCCACGGCTCGGTCGTGAGGAATGCGGCCAGCGCGCCCACGAGCAGCAACGTGGGCAGAACCCACTCCCGCGGAATGCGAAAGCTCTTGAACGCAAAGGTCGGCACGCGGCTTACCATAAGTGCCGCCACTGCCGCCAGCACGGCGCCGCACAGGATCGGCGAGCGGAAGAAGCTGATTCCGGTCTCGAAATATAAGAACATCGGGATCATCACCAACCCGGCGCCAGCCGGCGCCGGCACGCCGGTGAAGAAGTTGTAGGCGTAAGGCGGCAACTCGGCGCCGATCTGGGTGTTGAACCGTGCCAGCCGCAGCGCCGTGCATACCGCGAACAGCAGCGCCAGCGCCCAGCCGATGCCGTGCAGCGAATCCATCGTCCAAATGTCGAGCATGATCGCCGGCGCGGCGCCGAAGCTGACGAAGTCGGACAGCGAATCGAGCTCTGCGCCGAAACTCGACGTTCCTTTGAGCAGGCGCGCGATGCGACCGTCGATGCCGTCGAGGATGCCGGCGATGATGATCGCTGCCGTCGCCTGCTCGAAGCGGTCGAGGAAGGCGAGGCGGATCGCGGTCATGCCGGCACACAGCGCAAGCAGCGTCAGGATGTTTGGAATCATCCGGTTGAGCGAAAACGCGCCCATCGGCCGGACGCGGACGCGCGGGCGGCGCAACGGCATCAGTGCACCATGCCCGCGCGCGCGCTTTCGCTGGCGCGCGCATCGGCCAGCACCGTCTCGCCGCCGACCATGCGCTGGCCGACGATGGCGAAATGCGACCACGAAGACGGCAGATAAAGATCGGTGCGGCTGCCGAAGCGGATCAAGCCGAGCCGCTGCCCGGCAATCACGCTCTGGCCTTCGGTCAGATCGCACAGAATGCGCCGCGCGATCAGGCCGGCGATCTGCACCACGGCGATCTCGGCGCCGTCGGGTAGCGCCAGGCGGATCGCCATACGCTCGTTGTCCTCGCTCGCCTTGTCGAGCGCGGCGTTGACGAACTTGCCCTTGCGATAGGCGGTTTTCACCACACGCCCCGCGGCCGGCACTCGGTTTACGTGCACGTCGAAGATCGACAGGAAAATGCCAATCCGGCGCATTGGTGCATCGCCCATGCCGAGCTCGGGCGGCGGCACGGCTTCATCAACCGTCACGATCACGCCATCGGCCGGCGCGACCACTAGGCCTTCGCGCTGCGGTGTGACGCGCCAGGGGTTGCGGAAGAAGGTCACGCACCAGATCGTCGCGATCACGCCAAGCCAGCCAAGCGGCTGCGCCATCCAGAACAGGATGAGCGTCACCGCCGCGAAGATCAGAATGAACCGCCAGCCATCAGGATGGATGGGCGGCAAAGCCCGGCGCCACATAGGGTTCCTCCTCGGCGCGGACCCTAGCAAATCCGGCAGGGCTTAGCCCACTGCGTTCGGCGAACCTTTTGATTAAGGCGTGCTGCGGTCCTGGCCGACCAGATAAATGATCAGGTCCCAGGCGTTGCGGATGCTGGCGACGATTAAGACGCCGAACGCCGCCGCCAACGTCTCCAGACTGAACGGCGTCTGTGCCAGGATCATAATCGCGGCGACGATGATGCCGACGTAACCGAGCAGGGGCAGGCCGCCGTACCACAGCCGGTCGACGTGATCGACTTTACTGTGCAGTACTTGCCAGCAAATACGTGTTGCGGCCGCCAGGCCGACGAGACCGCCGATCACGCCGATGATACCCAGGGTCTGGCGCTCCAATGTCGGCACGACCAAGAGCGCACAGGCCAATAGCACGACCGACAGATGGATCACGGTCGGTGTCACGAACGAAGCGACTGCAGTGGCACGCGCCCGCGTCACGTTGCGGCCACCGATCGACGCAACGATGAACATGGCGCCGATCAGCGTGCCCGCCGCCATCGCCAGAATGGCGTAGAAATCGTGCCAACCGCCAAGCACGGTTCAGCGGCCCTCCCGCCGCCACGCCAGAATCAACAGTCCGAGCGCCAGGAGCAAGGCCAGCGCGCCGGGCAGCAGCGGCGTCTCGCCGACGCCGGTCACGATATAGTCGCCGTTACGGTGCAACCCGATCCAGTTGCGGCCGGTCGCCGACTGCCCGGGATCGACCGAGCGGATGTCGGGCACGCTGCCCGGTCCGACCCAGAAAATTCCGCCGCCGCTGGCCGCGACGTCGGCCTTGACCTTTTCGTCCGTGGTGCGCACGTCGGCCATCTCGACCGGATTGAGCGAGCCGGCCGCCGCCAGCGCGGTGCGCTGACCATCGCTGACGCGATAAAGGCCGCTTTCGTCGACGCCGAGCGTCGCGACGCTGCGGCCGCCGTGCGCCGGCGTGAGGTTCAGCGTCAGGGTCTTGCCGTCCGGTTGCGTGACTTGTACCGGCGAATCATCGGGTTGCAGCGACTGCCGCGTCACCGTCAGCTTGTTGCCGTCGATCGCCGCGCGCAGGTCGTTTTCCTCAAGCTCAGGTTCCTTCATCAGCCAGTAGACGATCCGGCGCAGCAATTCGGCCTGCGGGCCGCCGCCTTCATAGCCGCGCGTCCACAGCCACATTTCATCGGACATCAGCTGTGCGACCCGGCCTTTGCCGACGCGATCGAGCACCAGCAGCGGCTCATTCTGATAGCCCGTCATAACGGTCACGCCGCGTTGCGCCTGCGCGCCGATGATGCGGAACCAGCGGCCCCACGGCGGCACCGCGTCGGGCTGCACTGGCAATCCTGGCAGATCCTCGGTCACCGGATCGCGCCGGCCGATTGCCGTGACCTGCGGCACGAATCCATCGTTATAGACATCGCCCGTTGGCGCTGCCGGCAGCACCGCACCAAGCGGCGTACGATAGAGCGACAGCGGCGTAGCAAATGATGGACCGGCGGATACCAACAGCGCGCCGCCGTCACGCACATAATCGGCGATGTTCTCGATATAGGCCTGCGGCAGCACACTGCGCTGGCGGTAACGGTCGAAGATGATCAGGTCAAACTGGTGCAGCTTGACGTCGAACAGCTCGCGAATCGGGAAGGCGATCAGGCTCAATTCGCGGATCGGCGTGCCATCCTGCTTTTCGGGCGGGCGCAGGATGGTGAAGTGGATGAGGTCGACCGACGGATCCGATTTGAGAATGTTGCGCCAGGTGCGCTCGTCCTGGTTCGGCTCGCCGCTGATCAGCAGCACTTTTAGCCGGTCGCGGACGCCGTTGATGACGAAGGCAGCGCGATTGTTCTCGAGCGTGAGCTCGTGCGGTCCGGCGTTGACCGCGAGCTCGACAACATTGGGTCCGCCGTGATCGATCGTCACCGGCACGATTACGTCCTTGCCGACCGGCACCGTTTGGATCGTCGGCAAGCCGCCATCCTTGCGGATCGTGAGCTGTGCCTCGCCGGCAGCGCCAGAGGCCGGCAGATCCTCGACGCGCACGGCGAGTTCGACGGTCTTGCCGACGAGGCCGAATTTCGGCGCGTTGCGGACGATAAGTTGACGGTCAGCCTCGCCGGGCTGGCCGGTCAGGAGGACATGCAGCGGCGCGTCGAACGCCAGACGCTGCGGCGGCGGCATGTCGTGGATCTGTCCGTCGGTGATCAGGATCGCACCGGCAATGCGTTGGCGCGGCACGTCCGCCAGCGCGCGGCTAAGCGCGGTATAGAGCTGTGTCCCCGCATCGACGAAAGGCGTGGCCGGATCGGGCGCGCCGGCGTGCACCACGCGCACGTCAAGGCCAGGCAGGCGGGCCAACCGCTCGGTGACCGTCTGCAGCGCCGCCGCCGCGTATTGCTGCCGCTGGCCGATACGCATGCTCGGCGAGTCGTCGACAATCACCGCGGCGACGTCATGGAGCGGCGCGCGTTTTTCCTCGACCAGCGACGGATTGATGACGATCGCTGCGAGCGCCAGGACCGCGAGCAGCCGCAGTGCCGTGCCACGGGCGCGCTGCCAGGCGCCGAAGGCGATCAGCACGAGGGCTGTGCCCGCAAACACGCCGATTGCCCACCATGGTAGCAGCGGCGAGGTGGCGAGGCTCCAGCCGGTCATTGTCCTAACCGTTCGAGAATTGCCGGCACATGCACCTGGTCGCTCTTGTAGTTGCCGGTGAGCGCGTACATCACCAGGTTGACACCGAAGCGATAGGCCATTTCGCGCTGCGGCTCGCCGCCCGGCACGACGGCATAAAGCGGCACGCCGTGAGCGTCGGCTGCCCAAGCGCCAGCCCAATCGTTGCCGCCGACGATGATGCTCGACACGCCGTCGTTGACTGCGTCCTCCGTCGGCTCGACCCAAAGCTGGCCGCCGCTCCAACGGCCGGGAAAATTCTCCATCAGGTAGAACGAGCGGGTCAGCACGTGATTGGGCGGCAGAGGCTCGAGCGGCGGGATCGCTAGACCGGCGGCAAGCCGCTTCAGGCGCGCCTGCGCCGCGGCGGCGCTGAAGACGGTCGGTTGTTCCTGATCGCGGGTATCGAACAGGATGATGCCACCGGTGTTGAGGTAATGCTGCACGCGAGCGACCGCTTGCGGCGACAGAGCCGGCTCGCCGTCGACCACCGGCCAATAAATGAGCGGAAAGAACACCAGATCGTCGGTTTCGGGATTGACGCCCATTGGTGCCGCCGCTTCGACCGCAGTGCGTTCGTTCAGGACATAGGCCAAACCCACCAGACCGGCTTTCGACTCGACGTCGACGTCCGGCACGCCGGTGCGCACATAAGCGAGGTGGAACTGGCTGGCTGCGGCAATTGCTGCCGCGTCATTACCGGCGGCCTGCGCCGTCGCTGCGCCGAGTACCACGCACAGCGCGATGACGCCCGCGGCCGAGCCGATGCGCCGGCCGATCCGCGGCAGCAAACCGCGCAGCGCGAAGCCGATGGCGAAATCGGCCAGCATCAGCATTAAGGCGAACGCCAGCAACGGCGGCCGGAAATCGACTTCGGTGCCGCGCGCGAAATCTTCGCGCCGGACGCCGGCCGGCAGCGCCGGCAGCGGCGCGAAGTGCGTCACCGCCGGCGCTAGGTTGAGCGCCACGCGCGCGTCGGCGGTGCCGTAGAACCCGGGCGGACTGCGTGGCCCGGCGACGACCTTGGCGAATGCGCCGGCCGGGATCGTCGCGGCAGTGGCGGGCGCTGCGTGTAATCGTCCGAAACCATCGAGAGTTTCGACCGGCGGCAGCGGCTTGTCGCTCGTCCCCGGGATGCCTTGGCTCACCGCGACGACGCGGCGCAGCATCTCTACCATCAGTCCAGAGATCGCCAGGTTCGACCATTCGGGGTCGGCGGTGGTGTGGATCAGGACGAGCCAGCCCTTGCCGCGTTTTTCTGCCGTGACCAACGGCGTGCCGTCGGCAAGTCGCGCCCAAGTCTTCTGCGCGAGATCGACCGTCGGTTCGGCCAGGACTTGGCGCGAAATCGTGACGTCGTCGGGTATCGCGAGACCCGCGAACGGGCTGTCGGCGCTGAAGGGTGCGAGCTTCGCCGGCCGCTCCCACGACAGCGCACCGCCGAGCATGCGGTCGCCGCTGCGCAAGCGCACGGGCAACAGCGTATCGTCCGGCTGCGCCGCCAGATGTGGCCCGGCGAAGCGCAGCACGGTGCCGCCGTTATCGAGCCAGCGGGCGATCGCCTGCCGATCGCCGTCGCTCAACGTCGCGCCATCGGGCAGGGCAAGCACCGCGATGCCGCCCTTGATAAGTGTGGCAACGTCACCGGTGCGGACCTCGCTGAACGGCGACAGTGCCTTGTTGAGATAATAGGCGCCGCTCAGCAACGGCTGCGCTGTGTCGCGGCGGGCGGCGATACCAACAGGCCGCCGCCGCCAGCGCTCATCGAGCAGGAGTACCGCGCCGGCTGAAGCTTCGTTCTCGATGGCAATCGAAGCAACGCGATTGCGCAGCTCGGTCGGCATCGGCACGTGTGCGACGATCGAGCGCTCGCCGGCCGGAATCGTCACTGCACGCTGCGCCAGCAGCCGGCCGTCGTCGCCGAGCGCGCGCAACGTCAACGCGTCGGGCAGACTCGGATCGGCGCGCTCGACCGTCACCGTCAGGTCCTTGTCGTCAGCATCGGCAGGCGCCAACAACCGCGGCAAGCCGTTGCCGCTCGCCGCCATCACCGTCAGCGGTCCGCGACGGGCGAGGCCGGTGGCAAACTCTGCGGCGTCGCCGCCGTCGACGCCGTCGCTCAACCATACGATCTCAGCCGCCTGCGACAGGCCGAGGCGGTCGAGACGCGCCAGCGCCTGGGCGCGATCGTCCGGCCACGGACGCGGCTGCAGATTAGCGGCGGCGGCGCGCGCGTCGGCCGGACGCAACAGCGACAGATCGCTTGCAGCGCGGCCGCCCGGCGGATCGGCGGTGCCGAAGAGGACGATCTCGCGGCGTTCGCGCGCTGCCTGGTCGATCAACCGGTCGAGCGTACCGCGCATCACATCCCAGTTCCGTGCCGCGCTCCAGCCGTCGTCCACAGCGAACACCACGGGACCAGCGGCGGCAATCGGCGCGCGCGGATTGAGCAGCGGCTGCGCCAGCGCCAGGATCACCGACGCCGCCAGCAGCATGCGGAGAAGGATGAGCCAAAGTGGCGTCTTCGCCGGCGTTTCCTCCGGCGGCGCCAATCCGAGCATCAAACGCAGCGCCGGAAAGCGGACGCGCTTCGGCGCCGGCGGCGTCACGCGCAATAGCCACCACAATACCGGCAGCGCCGCCAAACCGGCCAGCAGCCACGGCGCGGCGAAGGCAATCGAGCCGAGCGATAGCATGCGCTAGCGCTCCGTCAGGATTCGGTAGAGTCCGAGCAGCGCATGTTGCGGCGGATGATCGGTGCGGTGTGTGGCGAAGGTCCAACCCGCGCCGCGCGTCAACGCCGCCAGCCCGTCGCGGTGCCGCTGCAAACGCTCGACATAACCGGCGCGGATCGCTTCGACGCGGCTGATCAGCAGCGGATTCTCGTCTTGCAGCCCTTCGAAGCGAACCCGGCCGGCAAACGGCAAGCTTTCCTCGGCCCGGTCGAGAACTTGCAGAAGATGACCTTTGAGACCCGCATCGGCGTAACGCAAAACTAGCGCCGCAGTCGTTTCGAGCGGTGCCAGCAGATCGCCGATCCAGACCACCTGGCCGTGCCGCGGCAGCTTCTCGTAGGCGGGCAGATCGGCAGCAGTCGCACTGCGTTCGAGCAGCAGCGCCAGCCGGTCGAGTACGCCGCGACCATAGGCCGGCGCCAAGCCCGAGCCCATCAGCGTCACGCGCTCGCCGCCTCGCACCAGTAGCGAGGCCAACGCCAGCGTCAGCAGATCGGCACGGTCGCGTTTCGTCGGCAAATTGGCATCCGAGGCGTAATCCATCGACCCTGATGCGTCGCGCCAGAGATAGACGCTCTGTGCCGCTTCCCATTCGGTTTCGCGCACATAGACGTGCTGCGTCTTGGCGGTTTCGCGCCAGTCGATGCGCGTCACCGGATCGCCCGGCTCGTATTGGCGGAACTGCCAGAAGGTCTCGCCCTGACCGGTGCGCCGCCGGCCGTGCGTGCCCTGGAGAACGGCGGCGGCGACGCGCTCGGCGGCAATCAGCAACGGCGGCAGCGCAAGCGAGGCTGCTTCGGCGCGATAACGCAGCGCCGGCCTGACCATCAGCGCAACGGATCCAACAGCCGGTCGATGACCTGCGCCATGCTGACGCCATCCGCGCGCGCGGCGAACGTCAGCGCCATTCGGTGGCGCAACACCGGATGAGCAAGCGCCAGAACGTCGTCGATCGATGGCGACAACCGGCCGTCGAGCAGCGCCCGCGCCCGCGCGGCCAGCATCAAAGCCTGGCTGGCACGCGGACCCGGTCCCCAGGCGATGTGCGTCCGCGCCGCGTCGGCCGCGCCGTCGTCCGGACGGCCGGAACGCACCAGCGTCAAAATCGCGTCGACGATGCTGTTGCCCACCGGTACCCGGCGGACCAACCGCTGCGCCGCCAGCAGCTCGGCGGCGCTGAGCACCGGTGCGGCTTCGTCTTCGGCGATGCCAGTGGTCGCGATCAGCATCTGCCGCTCGGCGTCGCGGTCAGGATAGCCGACATCGATCTGGAGCAGGAAGCGATCGAGCTGCGCCTCGGGCAATGGATAGGTGCCTTCCTGCTCGAGCGGATTTTGCGTCGCCAGCACGTGGAAGGGTTTCGGCAGCGGGTGATATTGACCGGCGACCGAAACACGGCCCTCCTGCATCGCCTGCAGCAGTGCCGATTGTGTGCGCGGGCTGGCACGATTGATCTCGTCCGCCATCAGCAGCTGGCAGAAAACCGGTCCGGGTATGAAGCGGAAGCCGCGCCGGCCGCTCTCGCTTTCTTCGAGAACTTCCGAGCCGATGATGTCGGCGGGCATCAGGTCGGGCGTGCATTGCACGCGCTTGTCATCGAGATCGAGCACGGTGCCGAGGGTTTCGACCAAACGCGTCTTGGCCAGGCCGGGCACACCGATCAGCAGCGCATGACCGCCGGCGAGCAAGGTGATCAGCGCTTGATCGATGACCTCGGCCTGCCCGAAAATCACGCGGCCAATGCGCTGTCGCACCGCGGCGAGACGTGCGCCGAGCGCCTCGATCTCGCGGGCGAAGTCGTTGGCGGCAGTCGCGGGAACCGAGTCGGTGGCGGTCAACGGTCGCTCCTGTTGCGGATGCGGGTGGTCATGAACAAGGCCTCATCGAGCGAACTCTCGCAGCTTGCAGCTGGGGCGGCGAAGCCGCCGCCAACCGGCGCCACGTCGCGCGATTGCGGCGAATTCAACATCCGCATCGCCCGCGATGGTAGCTGGTTCTATCGGGGCTCAGCAATCCACCGTATGGCGCTCGTCCGCCTGTTCGGCCGCGCGCTCGAGCGCGACGCCAACGGGCAGTATTGGCTGACGACGCCGACCGAACGCGGCCGCGTCACCGTCGAAGACGCCCCGTTCGCCGCCGTTACCCTCGACGTCGAGAATCCCGGCGCGCAGCAACGGCTGATTTTTCGCACGAATGTTGACGAGATTGTGACCCTCGACGCGGCACATCCCCTGCGCGTCGCCGAGGACCGGATGACGCATACGCCGGTGCCCTATATCTTGGTGCGTGACGGGCTGGAAGCCCGCATCACCCGGCCGGTATTCTACCAGCTGGTGGAACTGGGCCGCGAAGAACAGTACGGGAGCGAAACGGTCTTCGGCGTATGGAGCAACGCAAAATTCTTTCCGCTCGGCAGGATCGGGACAACCAGTTGACCGCCGAGTCGGTCCGCGCACGTTTCGGCGCCTATCGGCCGGGCATGCGCTCGTTCGACAGCGACAAGGTGCGCGGCGATCACATCCTGAGCCCTGACGTGAAATTGCCGCCCGGGCTGCGGCCAGCGGCGGTGCTGGTGCCGATCGTCGATCAGCCGGCCGGGCTCAGCCTGTTGCTGACGCAACGTCACGAGAATCTGAGCGCACACGCGGGTCAGGTTTCGCTCCCCGGCGGCCGAATCGAGCCGACGGATGCCGATGCGGTCGCTGCCGCGCTGCGCGAGACGCGCGAGGAGATTGGCCTGCCCGCCGACCGCATCGAGGTCATCGGCCGGCTCGACACGTACATCACCGGCACTGGCTTCGAGATCGTGCCGATCGTCGCCTTGCTCGAACCGCCGTTGCCGTTGGCGCCGGATCCGCGCGAGGTCACGGAAGTCTTCGAGGTGCCGCTGTCGCTGATCGCCGACCGCGCCAACTACCGGCAGGAGACGCGCGAGCTCAAGAACGGCGTGCGCACTTATTTCGTGCTCGCGCACGACAGCCGCTACATCTGGGGCGCGACCGCCGGCATTCTGGTCAACCTCGCCGAGGTGCTGGCGAGGTGAGTGCGCCATGATCCGGGTGGCGCTCACCATCCTGCTGCCGCTGCTCGCTCCGACCGCGATCTATTTTCTCTGGCTCTATACCGTCGGCCGTGTCGCCGAACGCAGCGCGCCGTGGACGTGGCTCATTATTGCAGGTCTGGTCGCGGCGGCGGTAGCGCTGGTGATCGTCGGCGTCGACACCGGCGGCGACCAGGCGGGACATTACGTGCCGCCACACGTCGAAGATGGCCGCGTCGTGCCCGGCCAAATCGCGCCGTCGGGACCACGCTGATGGCGGAATCTGTCCGTACGATCAAGTCGCGTCCGTGGACGCGCGATGTCGCCACACGGCGCGTCATGCGTGCGCTGACGGCGCCGGAAGGCGAGCCGCGGTTCGTCGGCGGCGCCGTGCGCGATACGCTGCTCGGCCGGCCGCCCCGCGAGATCGACATCGCCACGCCCCTCAAGCCGGAAGCCGTCATGGCACGGCTATCGACGGCCGGGATCCGCGCGGTGCCGACTGGCATCGCCCACGGCACTGTGACCGCCGCGACAGCAAAGCGAATATTCGAGATCACGACGCTGCGCCGCGACGTCGAAACCGACGGCCGGCACGCCAAGGTCGCCTTCGACGCCGACTGGATAGCCGACGCGCAACGCCGCGACTTCACCATGAACGCGCTGTTGCTCGACACGCGCGGCCGGCTTTACGACTACGTCGGCGGCCTCGCCGATCTCAAAGCCGGCCGCGTACGATTTGTTGGCGATCCGGCGACGCGCATCCGCGAAGACGTTTTACGCCTGCTGCGCTACTACCGCTTCTTCGCGCATTACGGCAAAGGCGCCGGCGACCGCGCCGCACGTGCCGCCTGCCGCGCCGCGGCCAGGCAACTGCCATCGCTGTCGGCCGAACGGGTCGCCGCTGAGATTTTAAAACTGCTGGCGGCGCCGGATCCGCTGCCGGCGCTGCGCATGATGCAAGCCGACGGCGTGCTGAAGGTTCTGCTACCTGAGGCCGGCGGGCTTGCGCGTCTCCGCCGTCTGGTCGCGCTCGAGCCCGAAGCCGATCCGCTTCGGCGGCTGGCGGCGCTGATCGTGCGCGACGCTGGTGCCGTGGCGGAACGGTTGAAACTGTCAGGCGCGCAGCGCGACCGGCTCGTGGCAATGTTCGTGAAGCCGGCGATCGCGCTGAACGCCGATCGTACGGCGCAACGCCGTGCGATTTTTCGCTGGGGACCGGCGCTCTACGCCGATCGTGTTTTGCTCGCCGCTGCCGCCGAAAACCAGCCGCGCGCTGCACGCAGGCTACTGCGCCTGGCAAAGGCCTGGAAGCGTCCACGCTTCCCGTTGCGCGGCCGCGACCTGCTTGCTGCCGGCGTCGCGCCGGGACCGCAGGTCGGTACTCTCCTTGCCGCGCTCGAAGCCTGGTGGATCAAGGGCGACTTCCGCGCCACCGTGGCGCAGTGCCGCGCCGAGCTGCGACGGCGGCTGACGCCGCATGGCTGACGCAACCGGCCGCAGCAGCCCGCTCGAAATCCTCGCGATCTTCCTGCGGCTGGGACTGACGTCGTTCGGTGGTCCGGTCGCACATCTCGCCTATTTCCGCAGCGAGTTCATCGACAAACGCCGTTGGCTCGACGAGGCCGGCTTTGCCGACTTGCTGGCGCTGTCGCAATTCCTACCGGGTCCGTCCTCGAGCGAGTTCGGATTTGCCGTCGGCCTGCTGCGCGCTGGGCTGCCCGGCGCGCTGTGCGCTTGGCTCGGCTTCACTTTGCCGTCGGCGCTGATCATGGGCGCGCTCGGCTTTGGCGTCGCCCGCCTCGGCAATCTTGCCGGCGCGCCGTGGCTGCACGGCTTGATGCTCGTGGCATGCGCGGTCGTGGCGCTGGCGGTCTGGCAGATGGCGCGGCGCTTGGCCAATGACATGCCGCGCGGCGCCGTGGCGTTCGCCGCGGCCGCGTTGACGCTGGCACTGCCGCCGACCTGGGGGCAACTCGCCGCCATAGCCTTCGGTGCCGTCGCCGGCCGGCTGTTCCTGCCGGGCGAGGCGCGTCATGCGGCGTTGCCGTTCGAGCCGCGCGTGTCGCGTGCGCTGGCGATCGCTTCCTTGGCCGCGTTCGTAGCGCTGCTGACGCTGCCGCCGATCGTCGCCGCGGCGAGCGGGGCCGGCGCGCTGCAGCTATTCGACGGATTCTACCGCTCCGGCGCATTGGTGTTCGGCGGCGGCCACGTCCTGTTGCCTTTGCTCGATGCGGTCGTCGTGCCGAAGGGCTGGGTGAGCCAGGACACGTTTCTCGCCGGCTACGGCGCGGCACAGGCGCTGCCCGGACCGCTGTTCACCTTCGCGGCCTTTCTCGGCGTCAGCATGCAGGCGCCGCTTGGTGGTCTGCTCGGTGGCGTGATCGCACTGGTTGCCATCTTCCTGCCGGGCTCGCTGCTCATCGTCGGCACGCTGCCGTTCTGGAGCGCGCTGCGCGCCAATCGGGAGATGCAGTCGACGCTGAAAGGAGTCAACGCCGCGGTCGTCGGCCTCTTGCTCGCTGCGCTGTACCGCCCGGTCTTGGTCAGTGCGGTCTTTAGCTGGCGCGATCTTGTGTTTGCGATCGCCGCGCTGATCCTGCTGCGCGTGCGCGTGCCGCCATGGGTGGTCGTGATCGCCGGCGCGCTCGGCAGCCAAGCGTTGGCGCGGCTGGTCTGATGCCGCCGCTGCGGCAATTGCTGCCCGCGGGTATCTCGCAGGCTGCCGTGCCGCTCTATTGGGCGCGGGGCCTGCGCGCCTTTGCCGACGGTTATGTCAGCCTGCTGCTGCCGGTCTATCTCAAGGCGTTGGATTTCGACGCCTTCCAGATCGGAATCATTGCCGCGACGACGCTGATTGGCTCGGCGGCGGCAACCATCATCGTCGGCTTCACCGCCCACCGTTACGGCCGACGCTGGCTGCTGGTCATCGCGACGTTGTTGATGATCGGCACCGGCATCGGCTTCGTTGCCGCGACGCGGTTCTGGCCGCTGATGATGGTCGCCTTTGTTGGCACTCTGAATCCGTCGCCGAGCGACGTCAGCCTGTTCCTGCCGCTGGAGCAGGCGCTGCTGGCCGAAGCAGCGCCGGCGCAGTCGCGCACGAATGCTTTCGTCCTCTACAGCCTGATCGGCTCGCTGGTCGGTGCGCTCGGCTCGCTCGCCGCCGG
>DASQGX010000079.1:0-28294 GCA_035632395.1 Allostellaceae bacterium | reverse complement strand
AATTTCGCGACCATCGCGCCGTATACCATCGAGGAAGCTTACGAGGTCGCCGAAGCCGCCGAACGCGGCGCCATGCCCGAACTCAAAGAAGAACTTGGCGATCTGCTCCTCCAGGTCGCGTTCCACGCCCGTATGGCCGAGGAAACCGGCGCATTTGACTTCGACGACGTGGCGGCAGCCATCGCGAACAAGATGGTCCGACGCCATCCGCACGTCTTCGGTAAGGCCCTGATCGGCTCAGCAGCCGCCCAGACAGCGGCCTGGGAGGACCAGAAAGCCCACGAACGGCGGACCAAATCGGCCGCCCAGGGCAAGCACGCGAGCGCGCTCGACGGCGTCGGTGCCGCATTGCCCGCGTTGACCCGCGCCGCCAAGCTCCAACGCCGAGCCGCCCGGGTTGGATTCGACTGGCCGGACGTGACGCCGATCTACGGTAAGATCACGGAAGAAATTGCTGAACTTAAAGCAGAATCAGGCAGCAAACCTCGCAGCGAGGATGAACTCGGCGACCTGCTGTTCGCCGTGGTCAATCTGGCGCGGCGGCTCGAGATCGACCCCGAACGGGCGTTGCGCGGCGCTTGCCGCAAGTTCGAGCGCCGCTTCCGCAAAATCGAGGAACGCCTAGCTGCTCGCGGCGTCGATTCGGCCCATGCCGGCCTCGATACGCTTGAGGCCGAATGGCAGGCGGTCAAAGCCGAGGAATGCTAAGACAGAGCGACAAAATCTTTAAATACAAGTGGCTGAATACCGACTCTGACACGTGTGCAGGGACCGAAATCGGGCTCCGTGCCTAGGCTTCCATTAGCAGATTGATCAGACTCGACGTATCCCAGCGGCCACCGCCCCGCTCTTGGATGCGCTGGTAAAACTGATCGACCAGCGCGGTCACCGGCAGCGCCGATTTGTTACACCGTGCCTCGCCCAGACAGATGCCGAGATCCTTGCGCATCCAGTCCACCGCGAAGCCAAAATCGAATTTGCCCTCGAGCATCGTGAGCGCGCGGTTGTCCATCTGCCACGACTGCGCCGCGCCCTTGGAGATCGTCTCGACCACCTTCTTGCCGTCGAGCCCGGCGCGGGCGGCGAAATTGAGCGCTTCGGACAACCCTTGCAACAATCCGGCGATGGCGATCTGGTTGACCATCTTGGTGAGTTGGCCGCTGCCTGCTGGCCCCATCAATGTCACGGCGCGGCCGTAATGGGCCATCACCGGTTGCGCCTTGGCGAAGGCGCCGTCGTCGCCACCGACCATGATGGTGAGCTTGCCGTTCTGCGCGCCAGCCTGGCCGCCGGATACCGGCGCGTCGAGAAAACCGACGCCCCGCTCCTTGCCCAGTTGATAGAGCTCGCGCGCGATTTCCGCCGACGCCGTCGTGTGATCGGCGAAGATTGCGCCGCGCTGCATGCCGGCAAATGCGCCCTGCGCGCCAGTGACGACGGCGCGCAGATCGTCGTCATTGCCGACGCAGGCGAAGACAATTTCCGCATCCGTCGCGGCCTCGGCCGGCGTCGGACGCAAGCCGCCGCCATATTCCTTCACCCAATCCTCAGCGCGCGACGCCGTGCGGTTGAACACTGTGACGGTGTGGCCGTTCTTGGCGAGATGCCCCGCCATCGGATAGCCCATCACCCCCAGGC
The DNA here is from genome assembly GCA_035632395.1 of Allostellaceae bacterium. Lineage (GTDB taxonomy): Bacteria > Pseudomonadota > Alphaproteobacteria > ATCC43930 > CGMCC-115725 > REEB95. Next base: position 26,656 of record DASQGX010000079.1, on the reverse strand, counting down.
CGAGGAATGCCACTTTCATTGCCGCCTCCGTGTTTCATCGCCCGTGTGCCGGGCTTGGAACCGGCCGAGTTCGGCCGGACTTAAACGCACTTCGAGATGCGCCTCGCGCTCATCGTCCTCGCGCTTGACGACGGTGCCGTGACGATAAAGCCACGCGAGCGCGGCACCGTCCGACAGCTTGATATCGAGCCGCACGGGCATCCGTCCGTCGAGCCGCTGGTCGAGCAGCGCCAGCAACCGGTCGCAGCCCTGCCCGGTTCGCGCTGACAACGGCACCGCTGCCTCGTTGCGCCGAGTCTGATTCAATAACGCGTTACGGGCGTCGGCAGGGAGCAGATCGATTTTGTTGAGCGCTTCGATGAGCCCCTCCTCCACCCGCTCGCCGAGGCCCATCTCGCCCAGGACGCGGTGCACATCGTCGCGTTGCGCTTCGCTGTCGGGATGATGGACATCGCGCACATGGACGATGAGGTCGGCTTCGCTCACTTCTTCAAGCGTAGCACGGAACGCCGCCACCAGCGTCGTCGGCAAATCGGAGACAAAGCCGACCGTATCCGACAGGATTGCTGGATCGCCCGAGGGTAGATCGAGGCGCCGCATCGTCGGATCGAGCGTCTCGAACAACCGGTCTGCCGATGATACTTCGGCGCGCGTCAGCCGGTTAAACAACGTCGATTTGCCGGCGTTGGTGTAACCGACCAGCGCCACCACCGGATACGGCACGCGCTTGCGCGCACCGCGATGGATCTGGCGCGTGCGCTTGACGCCCTCGAGCTCCTTCTTCAGCACGGCAATGCGATCGGTGATCAGCCGGCGGTCGATTTCGAGCTGGCTTTCGCCGGGACCACCGAGGAAGCCGAAACCGCCGCGCTGGCGTTCGAGGTGCGTCCACGACCGCACCAGCCGCGAACGCTGGTACGTCAACGCCGCCAGTTCGACCTGGAGCCGGCCTTCCCGCGTCCGTGCACGCTCGCCGAAGATTTCGAGGATCAAGCCGGTACGGTCGATGACCTTGCACTTCCAGGCGCGCTCGAGATTGCGCTGCTGTACCGGAGTCACCGGCGCATCGATGACCACGACATCGATTGCGTGATCGGCAATCGTGCGTCCGAATTCTTCGATCGCACCTTTGCCGAGCAGCGCCGCCGGGCTCCAGGCGGCAACGCGCGCGATTTCAGCGGCAACGACCTCGAGCGCAATCGCCTTCGCCAAGCCGACCGCTTCTTCGAGGCGCGCCTCGGGCGTGCGCGCGCCGCGCGTCCGCGTGCTGTCAGCGGCGCCGCGACCATGCCGCAGCACCGGATGGATCACCAGACACCGACCGACTGAATTACGCCGCGGGCTTTCCGACGCCATGCTTTGCGTCAGGCTTCTTCCGCCTCTTTGCCGGGCTCGAACAACTGGATCGGCTGCGCCGGCATCACGGTCGAGATCGCGTGCTTGTAAACCAGCTGCGAATGCGCATCGCGCCGCAGCAGCACACAGAAATTGTCGAACCAGGTGATGATGCCTTGCAGCTTGACGCCATTGACCAGGAACACCGTGACCGGCGTCTTGTTCTTGCGCACGTTGTTGAGAAAGACGTCCTGAACGTTTTGCGATTTTTCCGACGACATGGGGCTTTCCCTTCTTTCAGTTCTGTCGGAGCCGAATTGCGGCAGGCGCCGTGTGGTTCGGGCGCCGGATGGCCGTTCGGGCTCGTTTCATTGATAACAGACCCGGGCGGCGATGGGAATTCACATGCCGCTGAGGTGGCGGGCAAAACTGCCGCAGTCTGGAAATCGCATATCTGGCGGGAACTTAGCAAGCTCGGCGGCAGGCGAATGCGGCTCACCCAAGAGCACGCCGGTGATACCGGCGCGATGCGCGCTTTGCATGTCGAGCGCCGTGTCGCCGACGTACCAGACGCTGCGGCTGGCCGCGATTCCGCTGCCTTCGAGCGCAACCGCAAACGCGGCGGGATCGGGCTTGTCGGCCTGTGCATCGCCGGCACCGACAAGGCGGCGGAAATAACCGTCCCAGCCGATATGCGCCGCTTCCTTACGCAGCGACGCGCCCGTCTTGTTGCTGACGACGGCGAGGTAAAAGCCGGCAGCGTGCAACGAGTCGAGCATGGCGCCGGCGCCTGGCAACGCCGCCAGACGTTCGAGATGAATGGCGGCGTAATTGTCGAGATAGACCTGGCGTGCCTCTTCCCACCGCGCGCCGAACAGATCAGGGAAGCTGTGCTTCAGGCTGCGCGCGACGCGCGACTTGGTTTCGGCGAGTGTCCACGGCGCATGTCCCATGCGTTCGAGCGTGCCGACTAGCGCTTCGTGGATCGTCTCCCAGGTATCAACCAGGGTATTATCCCAGTCGAAGATGATGGCGCGCGGCTTCACCATCACCGCGCCACGCCTCCGAGCGCGAAATTCGTGTACAGCGCGCGCAGGCGGCGGACGAATTCACCCGGCTTCCCCTCGCCGACCGTCGCCTCGTCGATGCGCACGATCGGCACGACGAAATTGGTCGTGCTGGTGAGAAACGCTTCGCGCGCCGCCTTCGCCTCGGCGACGCTGAACGGCCGTTCGACTAGCTTGAGCCCGCCCTCGCCCGCCACCTTGAGGACGCCGAGCCGCGTGACGCCGTTGAGGATCGCCGTATCAGCCTGGCGGGTAACGATTTCATCCTTGGCCGTGACGATCCAAGCATTGCTCGACGTGCCTTCGGTGACGTTACCGTCGCGATCGACCTGCCAGGCTTCGTAGGCGCCGGCCTCGCGGGCGTGCTGCTTGCCGAGCGCGTTGGGCAGCAGCGCGACCGATTTGATGTCCGGGCGCGCCCAGCGGATGTCTGGTACGGTGACGACACGCACGCCGCGCTCGAGGATGTTCGGATCGAGCGGCCGCTGGTTCCGCGCGGTCATGATCAGGCTCGGACGCGCGCCTGCCGGAAACGAGAAATCGCGCGGCGCCGTGCCGCGGGTGATCTGGATATAGATGATTCCGTCGACGATACGGTTGCGGCGCACGGTCTCGCGCATCACCGCCTTCAACGGCGCGTCCGACATCGGTGGCGCAATACGCAGCTCGGCGAGCGAACGATGCAGCCGCGCCAGATGCGGCGCCTCGTCCACGAACCCGCCACCTTTGACGGCGATGACCTCATAGACGCCATCGGCGAACTGAAAGCCGCGATCCTCAATATGAACGCAGGCTTGACGGTGCGGAAGATAGCGGCCGTTGACATAGGCGATACGCGACATTGTGAGAATCCAGAGATGCGATCAGGCGTCGAGTTTTTGGACCCGGTCGCCGTTGGCGCCGTTGCCGCCGACACCGAGCGACTTGAGTTTGCGGTGAAGCGCCGAGCGCTCCATGCCAACGAAGGCTGCGGTGCGAGAGATATTGCCGCCGAAACGCGTGACCTGCGCCATGAGGTATTCGCGTTCGAACATCTCGCGCGCATCACGCAGCGGCAGGCCCATAAGCTCGCCGCCCTTGTCCCATTTGACCACCGCCGGAGCGAGCGTGGTGATCTCCGGCGGCAAATTGTCGGAACGGATCGGTTCACGCACGTCGCCCGGCGTCATAATCAGCACCCAATCGATGGCGTTGCGCAGCTGGCGCACGTTGCCCGGCCACTCGTAGGCCTGCAGCGCCGCCATCGCGTCCTCGCCGAAGACGCGCGGCGGCACGCGCGCCGCCTCGGCAGCGCGTACCATCAGATGCCGCGCCAGTTCCGGTATGTCTTCCGCGCGATCGCGCAGCGGCGGCACCGACAGCGGTACAACGGCGAGACGATAGTAAAGGTCTTCGCGGAACCGGCCGGTGGCTATATCGCTCGGCAGATCGCGATTGGTCGAGGCGATGACACGCACATCGACCTTCACCCTGCCGCCGCCGACGCGTTCGAACGTCTGTTCCTGCAGCGCGCGCACGATCTTGCCCTGCGTTTCGAGCGGCATGTCGGCGACTTCATCAAGGAACAGCGTGCCGCTATGGGCCTCTTCGAACGTGCCGACTTTGCGCGGGCTATCGTCGCCGTCGGCGCCGGGCTCGGCACCGAACAGCTCGCTTTCGAACCGCTCTGGCCGCATGGTCGCGCAGCTCAACGTCACGAACGGACCGCGTGCGCGTTTGGAGCGAGCGTGCAGCAGCCGTGCGACGATGTCCTTGCCGGTGCCCGGCGCACCGGTGATGAGCACGCGGCTGTTCGTGGCGGCGACGCGGTCGACCTGCTGCCGCAGCTGCGCTATCTGATGCGAACGACCGACCAACTCTTCGTCAGCGCCGGCTCGCTGTTTCAATTCCTCGTTTTCGCGCCGTAACCGGCTGGCCTCGATCGCCCGATCGAGAATATGCAGCAGTCGATCCGCCTTGAACGGTTTCTCGATGAAGTCGTACGCACCAACTTTGATCGCGGCAACTGCAGTTTCAATCGTGCCATGACCGGAGATCATCACGACTGGCAACGTCGGCCATTCGCGCTTCACAGTTTTAAGGATCTCGATGCCGTCGAGCTCGCTGCCCTGTAACCAGATGTCGAGCACGACCAAAGTCGGCCGACGCGTGCGGATCGAAGCCAACGCCTCGCTGCTGGTTGCAGCCTCACGCGTCTCGTAGCCCTCGTCGCTGAGAACACCGCAGATCAGCGCCCGGATGTCAGCCTCGTCGTCGACGACCAGAATGTCATGCGCCATGGGTGCCCTCCCGTTTGACGCGTTCGGTCTCATCTGCTTCGGCGATGCGTGCATCGCCGCGTACGAACAACAAGGTCACCCGCGCGCCGCCGCCGTCGCAATCCTCGAGGCGCAGCTCGCCGCCATGGTCTTCCATGATCTTCTTGACGATCGCCAGACCCAAGCCGGTGCCGCCGACCCGCGTCGTGACGTAAGGCTCGGTCAGTCGGTCGCGTTCCTGATGCGGCAGGCCGATTCCGTTGTCTTCGACCACGACTGTGACGCCGCCATCGGCGTCGCTCATACGGATGCGGATATGACCGGGCACCGCGCCGGCACCGCGCGCCTGAATCGCCTCGGCCGCGTTCTTCAGGATGTTGATCAGGGCTTGGCTGACCTGACGGCCATCGCATAACACGCGTGCCGGCGACGACGGCAAATCGAGATCGAAGCGGATTTCGGGGCTGGCGGTCCGTTGCAGGAAGGCGGCGCGGCGGACGAGCTCGGTCAAATCTTCGTCTCGCAGCACCGGCGCCGGCATGCGCGCGAACGACGAGAACTCGTCGACCATGCGGCCGATGTCGCCGACGTGACGGATGATCGTATCGGTGCAGATCGCGAAGGTATCGGGGTCGGTGCGGATTTCGCCGGCGTATTTGCGCTTCAGGCGTTCGGCCGACAACTGGATCGGTGTCAGCGGGTTTTTGATCTCATGCGCGATGCGGCGCGCCACGTCCGACCATGCTGCCTTGCGCTGCGCCGCAATCAGGCTGGTGACGTCGTCGAAGGTGACGACGTAGCCCTTGATCTCGCCGTCGATGCGCTCGGCGGCGATGCGCACCAGCAGCGCCGCCATATGGCCACCGCGCGCGAGCTGAATCTGCGATTGCGCCAGACGCTCGGGCCGGCGGCCGACTTCATCGAGCAGACCGGCCATCTCTGGCACCGAGTCCGCAAGATCCTGGCCGATCATCTGGTCGAGATCGACGCCAAGCAGCACCGACGCGGAGCGGTTCGGCAAGTTGATGCGCGCATGCTGATCGAGACCGATGACGCCGGCCGAAACACCCGACAGCACAGCTTCGGTGAAGCGCCGCCGTTGATCGAGCTGTCGGTTGGCTTCGATCAGCTCGCTTTGCTGGCTTTCGAGCTGATGCGTCATGCGGTTGAACGCGCGGAACAGAGAGCCGAATTCCTCGTCGCCCATGCCGATCGGCACGCGCGCCGTGAGATCGCCGCCGCGCACGCGCTCGGCAGCGACGATGAGCGAACTCATCGGCCGCGCCAGACGCTGGGCAAAGGTCAATCCGACCCACACCGCGCCGGTCAACAACAGAATGCCGACGGCGAAGAACACCATGGTGAAGGCGATTTGATACTCCGAGCGCTCGCCTTCGAGCTTTTCGTACTGCGCGACGGCACTCTGAGTTTGCGTCATGTGCGCCAGTACCGTCGGGTCGATGTAGCGGCCGACGTATAGGTAGACGTCGCCGAAGCGGTTGAGCCGGATGAGCGCGCGCACACGGTCGTCGTTGTCGCTGGTGAGCACGGCAACGTCGCCGGCCTGCGCCTGACGCAAGGCCCACACCGGGATCGGCTGCAGCTCGAGCGAGAAACTCAGCGCTGTCCGCGCCAACACGTGGCCCTGGCCGTCGAATACCACCGCTTCGTTGAGCGAGCGCAGTGCCGCCTGGGCGTTGACCACCTGGTTGAGGCGGTCGGGATTGATGCTCAGAAACGCCGCTTCGCGATTGAGGTCGTTCGCCATGCTGACGACATCGGCGCGGATCGCCTGCTGGTGCTCGTGCAAATAGGCCTCGGCGACGACCAGTGATTCATGCAGCGCCGTGCGGACGCGCTCGCTGAACCAGGCCTGCACGCCGAAGCTGAACAACAGATATGAGAAGACCGCGACGATGATGGTCGGAATTACCGCGACGAGGCTGAACAGCACCACCAGGCGGATATGCAGACGCGAGCCGGCGAGACCGCGGCGCCGCTCGGCCCAAACTTGCACCAATCGCCAAACCACCACCGCGACCAGCGGCAGTACCAGCACGAGATTGACGATGAGGATGAGTTGATCGAGATGCGGCTGCGCATCGAACGGCGGGATGCCGCGCATCGCGGCGAAGGTGGCAACCGCGGACAGCACGGCGGCAGTTGCGAGCGCAACCGCCAGCTTCCGCGGCAGACGCACCCGGCGCGCCCATAACACCACTTCGCGAGAAACGCTCATCCGCCCCGTTGGCTCGAATTTGGCTGCGCCAGCCGGCGTTGCATCCCGGCCACGGCGTTGCTTCGAAGCAACACCCTAACCCAAGCCCTTAATAACCCGCCATTATTTTGTGCGTGATCGTCGCGTGCGCAGCCATTTCCGCCACACACGGCCGATGCGGCGCTACTTTGCGCCGCGACCGACGTCGATCTCGAGCTCGCGGATCTTCTTCCGCAGCGTATTGCGGTTGAGGCCAAGCAGCTGCGCGGCACGCAACTGGTTGCCTCTGGTCGCGCCGAGCGTCAGCTGGATCAGTGGCCGTTCGATCTCGCGCAGCACGCGATCGTAAAGGCCGGCGGGCGGCAAGTTGCCCTTATGCGCGTTGAAATAGTCGCGCAGATGCCGTTCGGCGGCGACGCTGAGGCCTTCATTCGCGGCTACCTCGGGTGTGGCGTTTGCCGGTTGCGGCGCGGCTTCAGCCAGCTCGGCTTCAATGGCATCGAGACCGATGACTTCCTGCGAATAGAGCGCCGCGACCCGCCGAATCAGGTTCTCGAGTTCGCGCACATTGCCCGGCCAGCGATAGGATTTCAGCCGCTCCATCGCCGGCTGATCGAGCGTCTTGAGCGGCAGGCCTTCAGTATGCGCGAGCTGGAAGAAATGCCGGACCAGCGCCGGGATATCCTCGGTGCGCTCGCGCAGCGGCGGCAGCCGCAGGGGCACGACATTAAGGCGGTAGAACAAATCTTCGCGGAACAGACCCTGGCGGATTGCTTGGCGCAAATCACGGTGGGTCGCCGCGATGATCCGCACGTCGGCACGGATCGGCGTGCGCCCACCAACAGTCGTGTATTCGCCCTGCTGCAACACGCGCAGCAGACGCGTCTGCGCCTCCAACGGCATGTCGCCGATCTCGTCGAGGAACAACGTGCCGCCCTGCGCCTGCTCGAAGCGGCCAACGCCGCGCGCCGTGGCGCCGGTGAACGAGCCTTTCTCGTGTCCAAACAGCTCACTCTCGATCAACTCGCGCGGGATCGCCGCCATGTTGATCGCGACGAACGGGCCGTTCCGCCGCTTGCCGTAATCGTGCAGCGCGCGCGCCACCAGCTCCTTCCCGGTACCGCTTTCGCCTGCGATCATCACCGTCAGATCGGTGCCCATCAGCCGCGCCAGCACGCGATAGATTTCCTGCATCGCCGGCGACCGGCCGATGAGCGGCAGCTGCTCGTCCTCTTCACCGTTTGCCGGCACTGCCGACGCACCAACATGCGGCGTCGTCAACGCCCGCTCGACCAGTGCCACCAGCTCGCGCAGATCGAACGGCTTGGGCAGATATTCGAAAGCGCCGCGCTCCGTCGCCTTGACCGCCGTCAGCAGCGTGTTCTGCGCGCTCATCACGATGATGCGTAGCTCCGGTCGCAGCTTCTTGATGCGCGGCACCATGTCGAGACCGTTATCGTCCGGCATGACGACGTCGGTGATGACCAGATCGCCCTCGCCGTCCGAGATCCAGCGCCACAGCGTCGCTGCGTTGCTGGTCGTGCGCACGACGTGGCCGAGCCGCCCGAGCGCCTGGCTCAACACGGTGCGGATGGCGCGGTCGTCGTCGGCGACGAGGATGGTCGACGGATTGCTCATGGCGCAGCTCCGTTCGGCGCATCGCGTGACACGGGCAGATAGACGCGGAACACGGTGCGCCGCGGCTCGCTGTCGAACTCGATGACGCCGCCATGATCGCCGACAACCTTGGCGACGAGCGCCAGGCCGAGCCCGTTGCCGTTGCGCTTGGTCGAGACGAACGGATCAAACAGGTGCGACCGCAGATCATCGGGAATGCCGGCGCCGTTGTCCGTGACGGACACCACCAAGGGTAGATGCACGCGGCTGTCGGAACCGGCGACCGCCAAACGCACGCCGTGTTGATAGGCTGTGCGCAGCTCGATCTCGCCGCCCTGCTCCGGCACCGCTTCGGCCGCGTTCTTCACCAGATTCATGAACACCTGGATCAGCAGGTCGCGGTTGCCGTGCACGAACGGCAGCGACGGATCATAGATCTCACTGATCTGCACATGCCGCGCAAAGCCCGATTGCGCCGCCTTGCGCACGCGGCCCATCACTTCGTGGATATTCACGGCCGTGCGCGCGAGCGGCCGGCTGTCGGAGAACACATCCATGCGGTCGACCAGGGCGCAGATGCGGTCGGCCTCGTCGCAGATCAGCCGCGTCAGCTCGCGGTCGGCGGCATTGACGTTCTGCTCGAGCAACTGCGCCGCACCGCGAATGCCGGACAGCGGATTCTTCACTTCGTGCGCCAGCATCGACGCCATCGCGGTCACCGATCGCGCGGCATTTCGATGCGTCAGCTGGCGATCGATCTTGTTGGCGATCGAACGCTCCTGGAACGTAAGCAATACGCGATCGCGCACCTCGGATAGCGGCGCCGCCTGGATGTCGACGAAACGCGCCGGCAGCCGCGGTGTTTCGAGCGTGACGCCGTATTCCGAAACGCTATGACCGGTTTCGCGCACGCTGGCGATCAGCGCAAAGAGCGGTCCGTCCTGCGGCAGCATGGTACCGAGATTGGTGCCCACCAGCGTCGCCGCGCCGGTATCGAAGAGCTGCTCGGCGGCGGCGTTGACGAAGCAGACGCAGTCGTCGGCATCGACCACCAGCAGTGGCTCTGGCAGCGCCGCCAGCACTTGTGTCGGATCTGGCGGTGCAGCACCGAGCTTGCGGGCGACGCTGCGCAACGCCATCTAGGCCGCCAGCCGCGCAATCAGCGGAGCAAAGAATTCGGCGATCATCGCCTTGACCTTGATGGGATCGGCGATCTGATTGACCGCGGCGCGGAACTCGGCCGAGCCCGGCAATCCCTTCGAGTACCAGCCGATATGCTTGCGGGCCATGCGTGTGCCGGTATCGGCGCCGTAGTGCGTCAGTATGTCATCATAGTGACGCAGCATCACGTCGCGCTGTTCGACAATCGTTGGATCCGGCAGCCGCTCGCCGGTCTTGAGGAAATGAATGACCTGGCGTACGAACCACGGGCGGCCGTAAGCGCCGCGGCCGATCATGAGGCCGTCGGCATGGGACAATTCGAGCGCCTCGCGAGCATCGTCGAGCGTCGCGATGTCGCCGTTGGCGATCACCGGAATGCGCACCGCTTCCTTTACCGCGCGGATGAAGCTCCAGTCCGCCTTGCCATCGTAAAACTGACAGCGCGTGCGGCCGTGCACCGTGATCATGCGGATGCCCGACTGTTCGGCGATGCGCGCGAGCGTCGGTGCGTTGCGGTTGCGATCATCCCAGCCCGTGCGCATCTTGAGCGTCACCGGCAGATCCACCGCCTTCACCGTCGCTTCGAGAATACGTGCGGCATGTACCTCGTCGCGCATCAGGGCCGAGCCGGCGTGACCGTTGACCACCTTCTTCACTGGACAGCCGAAATTGATGTCGATGATCTGCGCGCCGCGATCGGCGTTAAGTTTCGCCGCCTCGGCCATGACGGGCGGCTCGCAGCCGGCGAGCTGTACCGCCATCGGCTGCTCGTCGGATTCGCTTTGCGCCATGACCAGCGAGCGCCGGGTTTCGCGGATCATCGCCTCGCTGGCGATCATTTCCGAAACCACGAGGCCGGCGCCGAAACCTTTGACTAGGCGACGGAACGGCAGGTCGCTGACGCCCGACATCGGCGCCAGGAAGACCGGTTCTGCAACGCGGACCGGGCCAATCTCAACAGGTTCCAGTTGTGTGCTCATTTTCTAAGCAAATCATGCTAATGCGCAAGAATTAAGCATAGAATAGCTTGGCGTTTGTGCGATGCAATAAAAATCGCATCGGGCGTGGTGGCGTTTAAACACAGCGGCCGACAGTATTCTGTCTTCCTTCGACCCAAGCCCGACCCAAGCCGCGGCGTTAACGACGGCACGGTTGACGATTGAGATCGCGTTATCGTTGCCAGAGCCTACGCGCGTTCGCGCCAAAACACCCACGGTCGTCACCCGCGATGTTAATTCCCCGCTCGCGTTATCTCGCCGGCCTCACCCGCAACACCTTTCTGCTTGCCGCCGGCAGCTTCTTTGCCGACGTCTCGACCGAGATGCTCTACCCGATTCTGCCGATCTTTCTGACCCAGACGCTGCACGCCAGCGGCAGCATCGTCGGCTTGATCGAAGGCACCGCGCAGGCAACGCAGAACATCGTCCAAGGAATCTCCGGCTCGCTCTCCGACCGCCTGCGCAATCACAAGACCATCGCCTTAGTCGGTTTCGTCGCGGCCGCCCTTGCTAAGCCGCTCATCGGTGTCGCCACCGTCTGGCAGGGCGTATTCGGCGCGCGGTTGCTCGATCGGATCGGCACCGGCACGCGTTCCGCGCCGCGCGACGCACTGGTCGCGGAATCAGTCGACGAACAATACCGTGGTCGCGCGTTCGGGCTCGAAGGGCTTGGCGACAATGGCGGCGCGTTTTTCGGTCCGCTGCTCGCGATTGCGTTGTTGTTCTGGCTGCAAGCCGGCTTTCGCACGATTTTCTTTATCGCGGTGATTCCCGGCTTGCTCGCATTCGTCATGGTCGCGCTGGTGCACGAGCGGCCGGCCACAGTAGCCGCCGAAGCGGCGATCAACATCAGCCCGCGCCGGCTGCCGGCATCTTATTGGAAATATCTGGTGGTCACCGTGATCTTCGGCCTCGGGAATTCGAGCAATTCGTTTCTCATCCTGCAGACACGCGACATCGGCGCCTCACTGCCGCTGACCATTTTGATCTATGCGGGTTTCAATCTGGCGGCGGCGCTGATCTCGTATCCCGCCGGCTCGTTGTCCGACCGCTGGGGCCGGAAAAATCTCCTGCTAACTGCTTATGTCGTGTTCCTAGTCGCCTATCTTGGCTTCGCACTCAGCCGCAACGTCGCAGTGATCGCCGTCGCATTCGCCGGTTACGGCGTGTTCCAAGGCATGTTTCGCGCCGTCGGCAAGGCGTTCGCGAGCGATTTTGCGCCGGCCGGACTGCATGCCAGCGCCATCGGCTGGTACAACACGACTGTCGGCCTACTCGGTCTATTCGCCAGCGTCGTTGCGGGCCTGTTGTGGGACCGTGTCGGCCACGAAGCTGTATTCCTCTACGGCGCGTCGTCGGCCATTGCCGGCTGCATTGCCCTGATGCTGATTCTTCCGCGCCATGCCACAAAGCGGATCGCGCACTAGTGTCGCGGATTACCTTCAGGTCAGCTTGAATGTGCGTCGCGTGAATTGCCGGACCGCCGCAAGATGGCGTTCGCCATCGTGCCGACTCATGCCCGGTTCGATGCCAGTCAAATAAAGCTGGCCAAGCACTTTGACCCCGCAGAATTGCAGCAAGCCACCGTAGATATTCTGGATCGCCTTCAACGTGCCGCCCGCCCTGAGCTCGGCCGTCGTCGCGCCACTGGTGATGACGATAGTCGCGCGCTTGCCCTTCAGCGCGGCGGGACGGTAATTACCCTGCTTGTCGATGACATAGGCGAAACCAGCGCAGAACACCCGGTCGAGATAGCCTTTGAGCATTGCCGGCACGCCGCTCCACCACAATGGCGCGACGAAGGTGATGACGTTGGCGCGGCGGATCGCGGCCTGCTCGCGGGCCACGTCGCGCGGCGGCCGGCGCCCTGGTGTGATACCGACGTCGCGCGTGGTCAGAAGCGGCGCGAACTTCATCGCGTAGAGATCGCGGCACTCGACCTTGTGGCCTGCTTCCTCCAGCGCTCCGCGGTAGGCATTGACCACCGAGCGGTTGAAGCTGCGGCGCCGCGGATGCACGGCAACGATCAGGTGACGCATCGTCTTCTCCTTGTTCAACGATTGGATGAGACAGTCGGTTCTGCGGTTTGCCAGCCGCCGCCCATCGCTACGAAGAGCTGCGCGGTATCGAGATAGCGCTGTCCCTTCGCGTTAGCGTAACCAAGGCGTGCTTGGCCATAGATCCGCTGCGCAACCAGAACCTGCAAAAAGCTGCCGGCGCCGGCTGCGTAGCTGTCTTGAGCAAGCCGGAGCGATGCCGTCGCGGTATCGAGAGCATATTGCTGGGCCCGGACGAGCTGCGCATCGTGATCCAGCGCCTGCAACACGTCGGCAACCTGCTGGAACGAGGTGAGCACAGTTTGGCGATAGGTCGCGAGCTGCGCGCTGAACGCATCTTCGGCCGCACGCTCCTGAGCGCGCAACGTGCCGCCGTGAAAGATCGGTGCCGTCAGGTTCGCGGCGACGCTCCATAGGCCGTTCGAGGCGTCGAACAGCGCAGCCGTGGTCGTCGCCTGCTGCGCCCACGACGCCGTCAGCGAAATGCTCGGATAGAGGTTGGCGGTGGCGATGCCGATCGTAGCGCTGGCCGCGTGCAGCTGTGCCTCGGCAGCCAGGATATCGGGACGTGCGTGCACCAGTTGCGACGGCACTGTCACCGGCAAGTCCGTCGGCAAGGTCAGGCTGGTGAAATCGAATTCGGGCGGCTGCCATTCGCTCGCAGCCTTGCCAACAAGCACCGAAAGTGCGTCGCGCGCGGCGCTGAGCTGCTGCTGCAACGGTGGCACGAGTGCCTGATCGCTCGCGAGCTGGCTCTCGGCGCTGAGCAAATCGGCCGGAGCGCCCTTGCCCGCCTGCACCGACAGGCGTACGAGCTCAAGGTTCTGCTGGTCCGCCTTAATGATCGCGTCGGTCGCGGCGAGCTGCTCCCGCGCGGCAGCGATGTTGATCGCCTGCGTAACGGCATTGCCGCTGAGCGACAGATAGGCGGCACCGAGTTGATAGTTCTGGAAATCGGCCAATGCACTTTGCTGTTCGACCAGCCGCAGCGTGCCGCCGAAGACGTCGGCGTTATAACTCACCAAGGGACCGACGCTGAACAGATTTTCGACGCGCGATCCGTGATCGGCATCGATCAGCGCGGCGCGGCTCCGGCTAGCCGAGGCACCGAGATCGACCTGTGGGTACAATCCGCCAGCGGCCGCGCGCACGGCTTCCTGGGCCTGCGCCAACGTGGCACGCGCCGCGTCCAACGTCGGACTATCGGCGATGGCGAGTGTGAGCGTCCGATCGAGCGTCGGCGACTCAAACAATTTCCACCACTCGGCGGTGACCGTTGCGCCAAGTTTGAGGTTCTGTTGAACGTCCCCGACACCCGCCGATGGCAGCACGACAGGTTCCGGCGTGTAATCGTGCGTCGTCGGCGCAGCGGGCGGCTTGAAATCCGGCCCGACCGCGCAGCCGGCGAGTAGCAGGCCAATTGTGGCGGCAAGGATCAAGCCGATGCGTTGCCTATTCATAGCGCAACGCCTCGATCGGATTGAGGCGCGCGGCTTTGCGCGCAGGGTAGTAGCCGAAAAAGATCCCGACAGCCGCGGAGAACACGAAGCCCCCCGCGATTGCCGTAGACGAAAGCAGGGTCGGCCAATGCGCAACCGCCGAGATCGCCATCGACACCGCGACACCGGTCACGATGCCAGCGATGCCACCGGTCACGCTGAGGAAGATTGCTTCAGTCAGGAACTGCAGAAGCACGTGGAGGCGGCGGGCGCCGATCGCCATGCGTAGGCCGATCTCGCGCGTTCGCTCGGTCACCGACACAAGAAGGATGTTCATGATGCCGATGCCACCCACGAGCAGCGAAATCGAAGCAACCACGGCCAGCAGCAGCGCCATGATTCGCGACGAACTTTCGGCCGTTTGGGCGATCTGGCTGAGATTACGGACGGCGAAATCCGCTGTGTCGCCCGCGCGGATATGATGACGCCGCATCAGCGTCTCGGTGACTTGCTGGAGCGCAACCGGAACCTGATCCTCGGTGGCCGCCTGGACGAAGATAAAGTTGACGTAGCCCGTGATGCGCGGCGGGATGTTGTAGGGATTGGGCGGCGGCAGAAAGGCGGCCGCCGTCGTCGTAACCGCCACCGTCGCGTTCGAAATCGTCGTCGTCGCCAAGCTTTGCGCCTGACTCGGCGCGGCAACGCCGAGAACTTTCTGCTCCGCAGTGGTGAATGGGATCATCACTACGTCGTCCTGGTCCTGACCGAACGTGCTCTGCCCCTTGGCGGCGAGCAGGCCGATGACGCGCACGCTGCGGCCCTTCACCAAGATGTTGGCGCCGATCGGATTTTCGTAGGGACCGAACAACTGGCGGTAAACCGTCTGGCCGATGAGCGCGACCATGGCGGCCGTGGATTCGTCCGCTCGCTGGATCGGTCGACCGGTGGCGACCTGCCAATTGGTGATCGGCAGATAAGGAGGCGTGACGCCCTGGATGCTGGTGGTCCAATTCTGTCCGCCATATTGAACTTGGCTGAGTTGCCGGATGGCGTAGCCGACCTGGCCCACCGCCGGATCTTCGCGACGCAGCGCCTGCGCATCGCTGACGGTCAGCGTCGAAGCGCTGCCGAAGCCGGCGCGCACGCCGCCCGCCGTAGTCGCACCCGGAACGACGACCAACAGATTGGTGCCGAGGCTCTGGATCTGCTTCTTGACCGCCTCGTTCGCGCCTTGACCAACAGCGACCATGGCGATGAGCGCTGCGACGCCAATGAAGACGCCAAGCATCGTCAGCGCCGACCTGAGTTTGTTACGCCCGATCGCTTGCGCTGCGGTCGATAGAATCATCCTTGCAAAACCCCAGGACGGCGCGACTGCGATCCGGCGCGCCGCAATTTTGACGGATGCGCCGGCGGGTAAGGCCGCCACATGTGCACCGGCGGTCGGTTCAGCAGGGATTGCCTGATTGCGTTCATCGGTGATGATTTTTCCGTCGCGCATCGTGATGATGCGATCGGCGTAAGCAGCGATATCGCGCTCGTGCGTCACCACGATGATGGTGACCCCCGCCTCCCGATTCAGCTCGCGCAACGTCCCCATGATCTCGTGCGAGGTGCGGGTGTCGAGATTGCCGGTCGGCTCATCGGCGAGCAAAAGGCTCGGCCGATTAATGAGCGCGCGGGCGATCGCGACGCGCTGCTGCTGGCCGCCCGAAAGCTCGCCCGGCCGATTGTCCTCGCGACCAACAAGGCCCAGTCGATTCAAGGATTCGCGTGCACGTGCCAGCCGTTCGCCCCGCGCCGCAGGACCGAAAGCGGTGTAAACCAGGGGCAGCGCCACATTCTCCACGGCGCTGGTGCGTGCCAACAGGTTGAAGCTCTGGAACACAAAGCCGATCCGTTCGCTGCGGATGTGCGCCAGCTCAGGCTCGCTCAGCTGACCGACATCGACCCCTTCGAGCAAATACCGGCCGCCCGTCGGCTGGTCCAAGCAGCCGCAGAGGTGCATCAACGTCGATTTGCCTGAGCCCGAAGAGCCCATGATTGCGACGAATTCGCCGGTTTCGATCCTGAGATCGACACCGTCGAGCGCACGAACCTCGACGTCGCCAAGTCGATAAATCCGCGTCACGTTCCGGAGCTCGATGGCGGGATTGGCCATGGTCGTTGCCCTTCCGGCCTAGAGGCCGAACCGGAATGGCCCCGTCGCCTGGCCGGCGCCGGCGCGCTGTTCGCCCATAATTACCCGGTCACCGGGCCTGAGATCCCCGGAGACGACTTCTGTATTGGTATCGTCGTCGAGGCCGGTTTCGATGGTCACTGCCGTCGGCTTGCCGTCGTGCAGCACCCATACCTGTACCGGCCGTGCGGCGGCGCTCGGCGCAGGCGCCGGTTGCGGCGCGCCTTGGCCGCTCGGTGAAAAGCGCAGCGCCTGATCCGGCACCCGCAGCACGTTGTCGCGCTGAGCAGTCACGATGGCGACGGTCGCTGTCATTCCGGGTTTCAACAGCAGGTCGGCGTTATCGACGCCGACAACGACGTCATATGTGACGACGTTCTGCACTGTCTGCGGCGCTTGTCGAACCTGAACAACGCTGCCTTGGAACGACCGGTCGAAGGCCTCGACCGTGAAGCTCGCCTTGTCGCCGTCTTTGGCGGCGCCGATGTCGCTTTCGCTGACGTTGGTGTCGACCTCCATCTTGGTCAAATCGGTGGCGATCAGGAACAGCGTCGGCGTCTGAAAACTCGCGGCGACGGTCTGGCCGATAGTGATGTTGCGGGCGACCACGGTGCCGTCGACTGGTGACACGATGTTCGTGTAATCGAGATTGACTTGCGCCGTCGCGAGCGATGCCTCGTGCTCCTGGATCGACGCTTGATCGAGTGCTACTTGCGCCACGCCTTGATCGAGTGCGTTCTTGGCGATATCGACCGTATCCTGCGAGACGACGCCGCGTTTCAGAAGACCAGCCTCGCGCCCGTAGTTGATTCGGGCGTATTCAAGATTGGCCTGATCCTTGGCGAACTGCGCCTTGGCATTCGCGAGTGCTGCCATGTTCTGATCGACGATGGTCTGATAGGGGCGCGGATCGATCCGGGCGCAGAGCTGACCCTTTTTGACCTGCGTGTTGTAGTCGCAATAGACGTCCCGGATGACGCCCGAAACGTATGAGCCGACGATGATGGTCAAAACCGGGTTGACCGCGCCGGTGGCGGTGACCGTGCGTGCGACGTTGCCGCGCGTAACTGGCGCCGTGACGTAATTTACCGGCGCGGTCCCTCGCGTAGCCCATAATGTCGCGGCCACCGCGACGAGGAGGACCACGGCGATGGCCGCGACGAGCCGCCAGCGCGGCCCCAACGGGTAACGCAGAGGGCGTGTCCACGCCTCGAGACGCTGCGCCCACTCGCGCCGCCCACCAAGGCCCGTGAAACTCAACCATGCCATCGCGAAACGCCCTCAATCACAAGCGGATTGCCGCGATTTTCGTAGGCTGTCCACGGCAACACCGCCTTGATCCAGATCACCCGCCAAACCACGGGTTCGGCGCTTGCGAAGTTCCCTGCCTTGGCAAGCCGAGGGCCGTGGTTTAGGGTCGCGCCGCCATGCCGTCCTGCATCGCGCTGGTGGTCGCGGCCGGTCGCGGTACGCGGCTCGGCGCCGAGATTCCCAAGCAATATCTGTCCGTCGCCGGACAACCGTTGCTGCGTCATTCGCTGACGACGCTCGCGGCTCATCCCGGTATCGACCGCGTGCGCGTGGTCTACAATCCCGCCGACACCGAACATTACGCGCGCGCCAGCGCCGGGCTCGATCTGCTGCCGCCGATTGCCGGCGGCGCGGCGCGGCAGGACTCTGTTCGGCTCGGGCTGGAAAGCCTCGCCGAGCACGCACCCGAGCGCGTACTGATCCACGACGGCGCGCGGCCGTTTGTCGACGGCGGTACAATTAATCGCGTGCTCGATGCACTGACCGACGCGCCCGCCGCGGTGCCAGCGCTCAAGCTCGCCGACACGATCAAGCGCGCCGACGATGGCCGCGTGCTCGAAACTGTCGATCGCGCGCAGCTTTGGCGCGCGCAGACGCCGCAGGGTTTCCGCTATCGCGAGATCCTCGCCGCGCATCGCACCGTCAAGGGCCTGGACCTGCCCGACGATGCGGCGGTCGCCGAGCGCGCCGGCCTCGCCGTGCGGCTAGTCACGGGCAGCGAAGACAACGTCAAGGTGACGACGCCGGAAGATCTGGCGCGCGCCGAGCGCTGGGCCGCTGCCCGGATTGGCGACGTGCGCACCGGCCAAGGCTTCGACGTCCATGCGTTTGGGCCCGGCGATCATGTCTGGCTCTGCGGAATCAAGGTGCCGCACGGCAACGGCCTGGTTGGCCACAGCGACGCCGATTGCGGCTTGCATGCGCTGACCGATGCGATCCTCGGTGCACTCGGCGCCGGCGACATCGGCGTGCATTTTCCACCGAGCGATCCGCAATGGCGCGGCGCCCCATCGCATCGTTTCCTGCGTCACGCAGCCGGCTTGGTGGTCAAGGCCCGCGGCAGCATCGCCCATGTCGATGTCACGCTAATTTGCGAAAGTCCGAAAATTGGGCCGCACCGCGCGGCCATGGTGGCGCGCATCGCCGAAATTCTCGGCCTCGACCCGAAACGCGTCAGCGTCAAGGCGACCACCACCGAACGCCTCGGCTTCACCGGCCGCGGCGAGGGTATCGCGGCGCAAGCGGTGGCAACGCTGCGCCTGCCGTTCTGACGCGATGACGCGGCCGCCGCTGCCTTTTTCGCATCCGTCCGTTTGGCTTTCGACCTGGTTCGGCTGCGGCTTGTCGCCGGTTGCGCCCGGCACGGTCGGCTCGCTCGCGGCGTTGCCGCTGGCAGCGCTCATCGCCTGGCAAAGCGGGCCGCGGCTACTGTTTGTTGTCGCCGTGATCCTGCTGGGCGTCGGCATCGTGACCACGGAGACCTATGCGCGCGCTGCCGGTATCGCCGATCCGCCCGAAGCGGTGATCGACGAAGTCGCCGGCCAATGTTTGACGTTGGTCGTCGTGCCCCTCGCGCCTCTGCCCTACCTCGTCGGCTTCGTACTGTTCCGCTTCTTCGATATCGCCAAGCCGTTTCCGCTGCGTTGGCTCGAGCGCAAGCTGCCCGGCGGCTATGGCATCATGCTCGACGACACCGGTGCGGCGATATACGCCATCATCGTGTATTTGATCGGGAGCCATCTGCTTGGCCGCTGACAGCCTTCGCGCTCTGGCCGAAACCGTGCTCGCGGCGTGCCGGGCGCGGCGCTGGCTCATCGGCGTCGCCGAATCCTGCACCGGCGGCATGGTGGCGGCGGCGCTCACTGACATTCCGGGCTCATCCGACGTCCTCGACCGCGGCTTCGTCACCTATTCCGATCGCGCCAAGGCCGAATTGCTCGGGGTGCCGGTGCCGGTCCTGGTGACGCATGGCGCCGTCAGCGGCGAAACCGCGACGGCGATGGCGCAAGGCGTGCTGGCGAAATCGAAGGTCGATCTGGCGGTGGCCGTGACCGGGGTCGCCGGTCCCGGCGGCGGCAGCGTCGATAAACCGGTCGGACTGGTATGGTTCGCAGTGACGAGCCGCGGCCGCGAGCCCCACGTCGAACGCCAAATTTTTGCCGGCGATCGCGGCGCCGTGCGGGCGGCGGCGACGCGGCGGGCGCTTGAGCTGCTTGCCGCGGCCGCCGCGACCTAACCGGTCAGGCGGGCTCGGGCGCCTCGACGACGATATCAACCAGCCGGTCGGTACGCCGCGTCTTCTGCATTTCGTCGAGTGCGGCGCGGAAGATGCGGGCGATGCGCTCATCGTCGACCGCCACGATCTGCGCCTTGCCGTTGGTCGCGGTACGGATGGTGGCCGGACCCAGGCGGTTCACCGCCAGCATGGTCAGCAGCACCGGGTCGATATCCTCCCGCGTTTCGGCGGGGCCGAGTTGCACGATGTCGAGCATGAATCCTCGGTAATGGTTCGCAACCCTGCCTCTCTACGCGTTGAAAGCTGCGGGATTGTTGCGCACGCGTGACGGTTCGATGAAACCGCCACCAATTCTTGTGCGTCGGACGAGTCTATCCCGCGATTTCTGGCGTCGCGCCGCTTAGGTGCCGAGCGCCACCGATTCCGGGCCACGCGCCGGCCGCGGCCGCCGTCCGATCCACAGCACCGCAACGGCGGCCGCCAGACAAAGGATGCCCGAGATCATCACCGGCGGACCGTAGCTGCCCAAAGCCGCGCGCATCGCACCGGCAACCAGCGCGATGCTGGCGGCGCCGAGCTGATGGCCGACGAATACCCAGCCGAAGATCACCGGCGCCATCTGCTTGCCGAAGGCGTCGTTGGCGAGGCGCACCGTCGGCGGTACCGTCGCCAGCCAATCAAGGCCGTAGAACATGGCGAAGATCGACAGCGTCACGGCGTTGAAGCCGGAGAACGGCAGATAGAGGAGCGATAGTCCGCGTAGCCCGTAATACCAGAACAACAAAACGCGGCTGTCGTAGCGGTCAGTGAACCAGCCCGACAATGTCGTCCCGGCGAGATCGAACATGCCCATCAAAGCCAGCAGGCTGGCGGCATGCACTTCCGGAATGCCTTCGTCCAGGCAGTACGAGATCAAGTGCGTGCCGATCAGGCCGTTGGTGCTGGCGCCGCAGACGAAGAAGCTGGCGAACAGGAGCCAGAAATCGCGCGATTGCGCGCCGACGCCGAGTGCGCCGAAGGCGATGCCAATCGGATTGGCCGGCGGCGGCGCTGGTGATTGATCAGTTTTGGCGCCAATGGCCGCGAGCCCGACGTCATGCGGTTGTTCTGGCAGCAGCAGCCAGACCAACGGCACGATCGCCGCCGCTGCGGCAGCGACGATCCACGCCACCGCACGCCAGCCGCCGTGATCGACGACCCAGCCAAGCATCGGCAGGAAGACCAACTGGCCGGTGGCGCTCGACGCCGAAAAGATGCCCATGACCAAACCGCGATGCGTCGCGAACCAGCGGTTTGCGACCGTCGCGCCCAGTACCAGCGCGATCATGCCGGAGCCGAGGCCAACCAGGACACCCCAGGTGACAATGAGCTGCCACGACGCGGTCATCGCCGTGCTCGCCGCAACGCTGGCGGCAAGCAGCGCCAGGCCGCCCAGGACGGTCCGCCGCACGCCGATGCTCTGCATCAGCGCGGCCGCAAACGGCCCCATCAATCCGTAAAGCAGCAGGTTGATCGCGATCGCCAGCGAGATCGTGGCGCGGCTCCAGCCGAACGCGTCCTGCAACGGGACGATCAGGACGCCGGGCGTTGCACGTACGCCGGCCGCCGCCAGCAGCGCGACGAAGACGACGCCGACGACGATCCAGCCATAATGGAAACGGCCGCCGACGAGGCGCGCGAACGTTGCTGACATGCTCTCCACCCCTGCGCCGGACTCGACCGCTGAGACAGATCTGTCTCTTACCTTGACACGGTACAGACAGGTCTGTATCAGGTCAAGTTGCGATGCGCGCAACCCAGGCTGACGAAATCATGCCGCCGGCGGCCGATTCGGGCGCCGTCACGTCGCCGCGCGATCGCCTGTTGAACACGGCCAACGATCTGTTCTACCGGCGCGGCATTCACGCCGTCGGCATCGACGAAGTAATCGGCGCTGCCGGCGTCGCCAAGATGAGTCTCTATCGCAGCTTCCCGTCGAAGGACGAACTGGTGGCGGCCTATCTCGCGCGCCGCTCGGGCCTCTATTGGGACTGGTGGGACCGCGTCGTCGCCCGCCATCCCGGCAAGCCGCGGCAGCAGCTGCTGGCGCTGACCAAGTCGCTGCGCAAGCGCGCGCTGCGCGCCGGCTGGCGCGGCTGTCCCTTCACCAATGCGGCGTGCGAGTTTCCCGAACCCGACCACCCTGCCCGCCGCGTCGCCGAAGCCAACAAGCGAGAATTGCGGCGGCGGTTCCGCGCGCTCGCCACAGCCGCCGGCGCACACTCACCGGCGCGGCTCGCGGATCAACTCACGCTCTTATTCGAAGGCACTTATGCCAGCGCGCTGACCTTCGGCCATCGTGGACCGGCGCGCGCACTGGTGGATGCGGCCGTGTCGATGATCGATGCGCAGTTACGGAAACCGGACCGGCCAGCCGTCAGGCGCTCACAGCCGCGCGCCGCGCACTGAAGACTCCGTCGAGCGCTGCCGCCAGATCGAACACCGCACTATTGGGATGGGCCGCGATCGCTCGGCGCATGGCTGCGTGCCGTCCCGGCTCAGTCAGTTCAGCGATCGCCGCACGCAGCCCATCGGCATTGCGAAACGATAGCGCCGCGCCGATCGCCCGCGCCCAGTTAGCGTTGTAGCGCTCCTGCGCCAGGAGCCGCGCGCCGACCTCGAGGATCATCGGCAGGCCCATCACCATCGCCTCAGAGATCGCGCCCGGTCCCGGCTTGCCGACGAAAAAATCGCTCGCCGCCATGTAGCGTTCGATGGCGTCGGAAAAGCCGATGACGTGACGCGGCCGCCGCGCCGGCAACGCCGCGATGTCGTCCGCGGTTTCACGATTGGTGCCGCAAACGTAGATCATCTGTACCGGAAGATCGCTGGCCTCGATCGAAGCGGCGAAATCGAGCATGCGGTCGGCGCCGCGACCGCCGAACATCATCAGCCCGGTGAGCCGGTCGGGCGCCAGGCCCAAGGCCGCGCGTGCAACGGCCACGCTTGCTGGTGTCGTCGTGCGCGCCACGGCGTGGAATTTCGGCGATAGCACTAGACCGTTGGCTTCAATGATCTGCTCAGGCGGCAGCCCGAAACGGCGCGCTTGCTCACGGCATTTTTCTGTGCCGCAAACGACGTATTGGTCCGCATTCTGGATCCAGGCGGCGTGCATCGGCTCGCAAAAATCGGTGACGATGGTGACGAAGGGGATCCTGCCGCCAAGCTGCCGTAAGCTGGCGGCGACCGCCGCATTGATCAGCGGCATCACCGAAATAACCATGTCCGGCCGCTGCGTGCGCAGATAGGCCGAGAGCTGCCGCACCACGAACGGCGAACCGAGGCGGATGGCAACTGACGAGCCGGCGGCAATCACCGGCCACAGCACGCGGGTATGGCCGCGCCGTAGCGCGTATTCGTTGTAGATGTCGGGACCGGACATGCCGGTGAGCGCACGGAATGGATCGAGTCCGGTGAGGATTTCGCGATAGACGTCGACGGTCTCGATTCGCCACGGACGCTCGGCGCCGAGATATTCGCGCAGCACGCGCGCGGTCGCGACGTGGCCATAGCCGCTGTCAGTGTAGAGCACGAGGATGCGTTTGGTGTCGCCCGTCGAATCCGCTGTTGCAAGACTGGCGACGGGCAGCGCGCGGGATGATTCGTCTACGTGACGGGCCGGCGCGCCGAAAATCTCTGAATCAAGCACGGGCGCGACTGTGGCGCAGACGCGTTGCGGAATGATGGCGCTTTTGATTCAGGACGATGACGGCAGACGATCTCTGCGCCATCGCCATGCCGCTGTGCTATACGCTCGCGTCATCGATGTTCTTTGCCAACCGCGCCGTCAATCGCCTCGCCGTCCATACCGCGCTTCAGCAACTCGCGTGGTGCATGTCCGGCGCGTTCTTCGGCGTCTATCTGCTGCGTGCCGGTCTTGCGCCGTCGATCCTATTCCTCGCCAGCGCCGGCGTGCTGTTGCTCCGCTTCGTGATGCGGCCGCTGGTCCTGCTGCTCGCGCCGCGCATTGGCCTGCGCACGACGCTGGTGATCGGTACGCTGCTGACGGCGCTGCAATATCCGGCGGTCGGTTTGGTGCATGCCGCCGACGCGACGCTGGTTTTGTTCTGTCTTATCGGCGCACTCGCCGGCGTGTTCTATTGGCCGTGCTACCACACGTTCTTCGCCGCGCTCGGCGACCGCGAATATCGCGGCAGCCAGGTTGGCGTGCGCCAAGTGCTGATGGGCATCGCCGCGGTCGTCGGTCCCGCGGCCGGCGGCGTCATGCTGGCGCGCTTCGGACCGTGGGTGGCGTTCGGCACCGCCGCGGCGATCCAGGTGCTTGCCGCCTTGCCGCTATTCGCGGTACGCGAGCCGCCGTTGGCGCGCCGCCCGCCGCGCGGCGCCTATGCCGCGTCGTGGAGCGGCGTCCGTCTCTTCGCCGCCGACGGCTGGATGCTCGCCGGGGCGTCCCTCGCCTGGGACATCACCATGTTCCGCGCGCTGCAATCGCGTTTCGATCAGTTCGGCGGCGTGCTGGCGTTGGCGGCGCTTGCCGGCGCGCTCGGCAGCGTCGTGCTCGGCCGCTTCATCGATTTGGGCCACGCGCGTCGCGTCATCGCCTTCAACGCCGCTATGCTGTGCACCGGCGTTCTGCTGCGCACCTTCTGCACATTGACGCCGGTTTCGGTGATCGCCGTCGCGCTGGTCACCACCGCGCTCGGCGGCATGTACGTGCCGGTGCTGATGACAGCGTTCTATAACGCGTCGAAAGTGTCGCCCTGCCCGTTCCGCTTCCAGTTCGCCGCCGAAGGCGGCTGGGATTTCGGCGGCGCCGGCGTCAGCCTCATGGCTGCGCTGCTTTGCGCCACCGGAATCGCGCCGCAAGCGACCATCTTCTTGGCGCTACCGGCGGTGCTGATGCAGGCCTGGCTGGTGACGCGGGTCTACCGTCTGCGGCCGCCGATCGGACCGGCGCGCTTCGAAGCGGCACCGTCGGCGCCGTTGCCCTGAGCCCAAGCATGTCCCGGCCCGCCGCGGGTTGATCCAGGTCAAGCCCGGCTTCGTCCCGTGCGGATAAACTCGGTCTTCATTGATCGAACCGATCGGCCAAGAGACGAGGAGACCATGCCAGACACCACCACACATCCTGGGATTCAATCTGAAATCGAAACCCTGCGCACCGAAATCCGCCAGCTTCAGGTCAATCTTGCCAACCTTACCGACAGCGTGCGCGGTGTCGTCCGCGCCGGCAGTGCCGAAGCCATCGACCGCGTGAACGACAGCGCCGAAAAGGCGTGGTCCGAGGTGAAGGGCATGGCCGAGGGCCTGACGCGCCAGGTCGAGGAGAGGCCGGTCACCGCCATGATATCGGCGTTCTCGATCGGCATGCTGCTCGGCCTGCTGTTCACCAACCGGCGCGCCTAGCACACGAGACGGCGATGGATCGTCTTGTCGCACGTGTTGCAGTCGCCGCTTCCGGCCTGCTGCTCTTCGCCATCCTCGTGGTCGCCGCCGTGGCGTTTCTGTGCATCGCACTCGATAGCGCGCTGCTGGCATGGCTGACGCCGCCGATGGCTGCCCTGGCGACCGCCGCCGCCATGTTCGCCACCGGCCTGGTGATCGCGTTCGTCGTCGTGCTCGCCGTGCGCTCGCGGCGGAAAGCAAACGAGCCCTTCGGCACGCGACTGAGCCGCGAGCTGACGTCGCTCGCCAGCCACCACACGACCGGCGCGGTTACCGCCGCCCTGCTCGCCGGCTTCGCGGTCGGCGCCGTGCCGCCGTTGCGCACAGCGCTCAAGGACGTGCTGACGAAATAAAGCGGCTCCGACACCGAAGCCTGCCGCACGCCGGCCGCGCACGTCGCCGGCTGGCCTGATATAAAAGCCGCCGAACGGTCGGGGGCATTCGGCATGAGCGAGCGGTTTCGCGGACGGCGCGAGGATTTGCGGCTGCTAACCGGCCGCGGCCGGTACACCGCCGACCACAATCTTTCGAATCAACTTCACGCCGCCTTCCGGCGCACCGACCGTGCGCATGCGATCATCCGCGGGATCGACAAGCGCGCCGCAGAACGCGCGCCCGGAGTCGTCGCCGTGCTTACGGGCGCAGATGTCGCCGACGCCGGCCTGAAAGCGGTGCCGCCATTTGCGCCGCCGCCGGGTCGCAACGGCGCTAAACCTCTGGTGCCGGAACGACCAATTTTGGCGCGCGATCGCGTGCGCTTCGCCGGCGAGGAGATTGCGCTCGTTGTTGCAAAGAGCCACGCCGCCGCGGTCGACGCCGCCGACCTCATCGAAATCGACTGCGAAGACTTGCCGCCGGTGATTGGCTTCGAGGCGGCGCTGGCAGCCGGCGCGCCAGAGATCCACGACAATATCCCCGGCAACGTCTGCTTCGACTTCGAATACGGCGACCCCGCCAAGACCGCGGCCGCTCTTGCTGCGGCGGCGCGCATCGTCCGCGTCACGGTCGAAAGCCCGCGGGTCGCGCCCAATCCGATGGAAGTGCGCAGCGTCCTCGCCGCCTACGACACGGCAGCGAACCGTTACGAGATCTGGTGCGCACATCAGGGCCTGCCGGCGATACGCAATCAGCTCGCGGTGATGCTCGGCGTTCCGCCCGAAGTGGTGCGCGTCAACCACACCGATGTCGGTGGCGGCTTTGGCGCGCGCGTCTCGCCGTTTCCCGAATTCGCGCTGCTGCTGCACGCGGCGCGGCGGCTTGGCCGGCCGGTCAAGTGGCAGTCGACCCGGTCGGAGGATTTCCTCTGCGACAATCACGGCCGCGGCGTGCGTGTCA
>DASQGX010000078.1:0-20651 GCA_035632395.1 Allostellaceae bacterium | reverse complement strand
GGGTCCTTATATCCAGTCGGTGATGGACCAGTACTCGCCGGGCACTACGGCGCGCGCAGTGCACAGCATCTGGTTCGAAGTGCTGGGCGAGAACGGCTTCCCGGCGCTGTTCTTCTGGATCGCGCTGGCCGTCGTCGGCATGCAAAACTGTCGCTACATCATCCGACGAACCAAGAACGTGCCCAAGCTCAAATGGGCGAACGACCTCGCCCACATGTCGATGGTCGGCCTGGTCGGCTTCTATGTCGGCGGCTCATTCCTGTCGCTGTCGTATTGGGACTTCTACTTCACGTTGCTGGTCATGCTGGCGGCGACGCGGCGGATCGTGGTGGCCGAGCTCGCGCCTGAAACGAAGCGGCAGCTGTTCTCGCCCGAGGCGGCGCGCGCTGCTGCACGGACGCGATTGACCGCCGCACGGCCGGTGCTGGGCGCGGGCGACTGAGACCAACCGAATAGGTGATCGATGGAAGCAATCTTCTTCCTCTTCGCGCTCGGCGGCATCGTCATGGTGATCCACTGGTGGGTGGTCAACGACCGCGCCGGCAACAACGGCGTGACGACCGGGTTTTTCGCCATGCGTGAGCCGGAGGAGCCGGCCGCCAAGCCGGTGCCTGCCGGCATCGCGGCCAAGCAGCGCGGCGGCGTGGCGCAACCCGCTGTACGGCAACGCCGAGGATGATGCGATTACTTGGCGGCGCGTAACGCGGCCGACAATTTCACCAGGACCGGCCACCGCGGCAGACGCGCGCCGATGAATTCGACGATCGTCGCTTCGGCGCCCTTGGGATAGCCGGCGGACGCCCACAAAGTGAGCAACACTGCCGCATAAATCGCTGCACCCAGTGCGACGCATGCCATCAGCGCCAGCGCCTCGCCGCCGGTACCGGATCGAAAGACAATGACCTGCCGGAAGGCGCCGAGGAACGCCGCCATCGAAGCGCCGGCTGTGAACGGCCGCCACAGCGCTTCAATCAATTCGCGCGTCGGCAATCCGACGAGCCGTTGCGCCAGAACGAGATTGATGCTGCCGCCGACGAGGCTGGCGCCGACGAGCGCCGTCGCCGCGCCGATCCCGCCATGCGCTGGCACCAGCAAACCGAGCAGCAGCAGAAACGCCGCCGCATTGACGAGGCTGGTCAGTGTGAACAGGCGCGGACGGCCCATGGCGACGAAGACCGCATAGGCGTTGCCGACCAGCAGCTCGAGCGGCGCGGCGAAGGCGAGCAGGCGCAACAGTGGCACCGCCGCCGCCCATTGCCGGCCGAAGCCGAGATCGATGACCAGGTCGGCCGTGACCAAGAGTCCGAACGCCAGCGGCGCCATCAGGCACAAACCGCCCGCCAATACGGCGAGATAGCCGTTGGCGAGGCTCTTGCCGGCGCCCGAGAGCTTAGAGAAACCGGGAAAGATTGCCGCCAGGATCGGTGTGATCAGCTCGGTCATCGGCAATTCGGCGACCGTACGCGCAATGCGATAGAAGCCGAGCGCCGCAATACCGGCGAATTTGCCGACGAACAATTCGTCGCTACGTGTGCGAACGAAGAACAGCTGGCTCGAGAACCACAGCCACTTGGAAAAGCCAAAAACCTCGCGGAAACGCGCCAGTGACAGCCCTGGCCGATAGGGATGGAGCGCGTAGCTCAGCACGACGCGCGCAACCGCCGACGTAACCAGACCGGCGATCAGGGCGCGATAGTCGCGCCAGGCAAAAGCCAACGGCACCGCGACGACGAACGACGCGAGCTTGGTCGCGAGCGTGTAGACGCATTCGCGGGCGAAGGCGAGCTCGCTGCGGAACTCCACCACGCCGACATTGGCGAAACCGGCAATTGCCGCGATGCCGGCGATGACGCCAGCAATGCCGAGAAGCCGCGGCTCGTGCAGCAGGACGCTCGTCGGAATCGCCAACAGCACGACGAGCGCGGCGGTGACGAGGCCGCGGCCGATTTCGAGCGTCCACACGGTGTCGTAGCGCGCGCGGTCGCGCGATCCGGTGCGGATCAGATCCATGTCGAGGCTGAAATCGCCGGCCGCCTGGACCAGCGAATAGAGCAGAGTCGCCATGCCGACGAGGCCGTAATCCGTTGGCTGCAGCAAGCGTGCGAGCAAGATGGTACTGGCGATGCCGATCAGCCGCATACCCCAGCGCGCGGCCAGCAGCCAAAGCGCACCTTTCGCGACGCTGCGGGCGAGCGTTGTTTCGCTCACCGTAGCCTCACGAATGTGCGGTGATGCTGCGGGCGTCGGCGCGGACGTGGCCGAGATAGGCCGGCAACGACCCCATAGCGTCGAGGAAGCTCGCCAGTGTCTGCCGTGCCGCCGCAACACCCGCATCGAGCGGTGTAGCAATGGCGACGAATGCCGAAACCGAATCGCGGCCGGTGACGATGGCGCGCGCCTGTATCAGCTTGGCCTCGGCCGGGCTGGCGGTGATCACGCCGTCGACGACATAAAAATACCAGACCAGCCGCGCATTGCCGCGATTGTGGATCTCGGCCACCGACAGCGTCAGCGGCTGGCCGGCCGATTCAACGCGTGTCGAGCTTAGGGTCGAGCGCGCCCAGACATCCTCGTCAGCGATCCGGTTTTCGCTGCGTACCAGGGTGTTGTGGCGGCCGTGCGCGGCATAGAGCGCGACATAGCGTTCGACATCGCGGCCCGCGGCCTCGAACCCGTCGCGGAAAGCGCGATCCGGCGTGACGATCACCGGATGCCAGGTGTCCTTATCGTCGGCGCGCGGCGTCCACGGCGCCAGCACCGGCGGCGGCGCGGCGCGCGACAGGTCGACTGGACGCGCATTGTCGAGCAACGTCAGATAGGCGGGACCGGTTGCCGACAACACGACCGCCGCGACCAGCGCCGCTAGCGGCGCGCGCACGGTGAACGCGCCCGGCATCGCAGCGGCGCGCGCGACCGGCTGCCGACGGTCGGCGAAACGCATGCCGATGAAGATCAGCAGGAACAGGATCAGCGTGAAGAAGCCCCAGCCATAGATGATGTGATCGGCCTCGACTGCGGTGACGTCGTTGGTCAGATGGCCCAGATAGATGATGCCGAAGGCGCGCATACCGTTAGCGAATATCGGTATGACCAACGACGCCGCCATGAAGACAGCTCGTTTCCACCATGAGCGGTAGACCAGCAGCGCGAAGAACGCGCCGAACGCGATCGACGCGATCAGGAAGCGCAATCCGGCACAGGCCTCGGCGATGATGAAATCGCCCTCGGGAATCGAAATCATGATGCCGTCGGAGAACACCGGCACATGGAAAAGCTGCAGCATCCAGACGGCGAAATGCGCCGTCACGTCCTGCAGCGTCGGCACCAGAACTTCGCCGCTCGGCACCAGTAGATAAAGGTAGAGCAGCGGGCCGAGCAGCCGCTTGTAGAGAGGCCATCCAAGAACCGCGAGCAGCGTCGCCTGAACGATGGCGACGAAGACGAACTGCTGCAGCTCGAGCACGCCGAGCACGGCCGCACCGAGCCAGGCCAATGACAAAAGCGGAAGCAGCAGAAGAACGCGGAAATCCGCACGCGGCGCGACATCGAGCGTGGTGCGGCGGTCCCAGATGAGATAAAGCGCGATCGGTAGGACGAGGAAACAATGATTGTAGGTCGGCGACGCGACCCAGACCCGCCAGGCGCCGACGATCTCGTGCGAGAACAGGCTGCCGAGCGCCAGCGCCGCGAGCAGCAGCGCCGCGCCGAGCATCCGCCACGACGCTGTACCGATGCGGCTTTCGATCGTCGAGACGCTCATGATGCGGTCGCCAGCAGCAGCGGCTTTTCCTCGGCAACGGTCGCCGGCGCGGCCGGCGCATCGGCGAGCAGCGTGTCGAGCAGTGGCAGTTTGTTTTCCCAACGATAGTCGGCTGCGACACGGGCACGGCCACGCAGACCGATGGCGCGGCCCTTGGCCGAGAGGGCAACGGCAATCATATCGACGAACTCGGCCGGCGTGGATGCAGCCATCACTTCGTCGTTGCGCGCAAAGCCGAACGCCGCCAACGCCGGTGGCGAGGCGACGAGCGGTTTGGCCATGGCCATCGCCTCGAGCACCTTGTTCTGGATGCCGCGCGCCAGGCGCAACGGTGCCACCGCTAAATCGGCGTGCGCGAGATAGGGCCGCACGTCGGGAACGCGCCCAGTGACGCGAATGTTGGCATCGCCGCACAGGCGGCGGACCGCGCGCGCCGGATTGGCGCCAACGATCCAGAAATCGATATTCGACCAGCGCCGACGCAGCCGCGGCACGACTTCGGTGCCGAACCAGCAGGCGGCGTCGACGTTCGGCCGGTAATCCATCGCGCCGGTGAAGACGATGGCGCGGCGTCCACGCGGAAACGGGTTGGGATAGGCGCGGTCGGGACTGAAGCGGTCGAGATCGATGCCGTTCGACATGACGCGCACCCGCGTCTCGGCCTCCGGTACATGGCGCTCGAGTAATTCGGCCTCGGCCGCCGAGACGAACAGCGTGGCGTCGAATTCGCTCGCGGCACGGCGTTCGAGCGCGAGCAGCCGACCCGCCTCGCGCCGATAGAGCGACGCCAGCATGCCGCCGGCTTCGGCGTAACCACGCCATTTCTCGGAATCGAGATCGACCATGTCGATGACCCGGCGATCGAACGCCAGACCGGTAACGTAGGGCGCCATCGCCGAACAGTAGACGAAGGCGGCACGCGGTTGGAACTTGGCGACCGTGTCGTCGATCCACGCCATCAGCCGGCGGTCGCGGAAGTAGCGCGCGCTCATCGCCTCGCCGGTCGCGAGCGCAACAAGGCTGCGGGCGCGGCCTTGCCACGGCCGCATCGGCAGTGCGCAAACGCTCGCGCAAATCTGCTGCAGCGCCGGAACGTGCGCGGCGTCGCGCGGATCGTCGTAGAAGGTGCCGAGGTGGACACGATGGCGCGCCGCGAGATGCCGCAGAATCGGCCAGGAGCGGATTTTGTCGCCTTTGTCGGGCGGATACGGCAGCCGATGGGCGAGAAACAGCAGATCGGACACGACGCTACTCCCGGCCCACTCGATCGCCGGACCAGTTCAAGGCTTCGCTGGCGAACAGCCCGAGATTTTGGTCCACAAGACGGCTATTCATCGGCGCGGACCGAGAAAAACGGCATCCATGCGATCCCAGGCGAAATCGCCAAGCAGCCGCTCGAGCCGGCAGTACGTGCGGCCGAGATTGAGATAGTGGCGGAAGCGCGATTTGGCCGAGAGCCCGGCAACGCGCGGCTGCGCGGCGTCGATTTCCCACGGATGCATGTAGAAGATCGCCGGCCGGTTTTCGATCCGATTGATGCGGCGGAAAGCAGCGCGCGACAGCGCATAAGGCAAGAGTCGGAAATAACCGCCACCCGACGCCGGCAGGTTGCGGCCGGCGACACGAACGGTGCTCAGCGGCACTTCGAGGACGGCGCTGGGATTGGCGCGGAACGGTCGGCGCGGCGCCATCGGCATGCCGTAGAGGTCGTGTGCGATGGGATAGATGCTCGAGCTGTAGGCAAAGCCGGCGGCCGCCAGCTCGTCGAGCGCCCAGAGATTGGCGGTGCCGATCGAGAAGGTGGCGGCGCGATAACCTTTAACCGCGACCTGGCCGATTTCTTCGAGCATCGCCTTGCTGCGGCGAATATCGGCGGCGAACGCGTCGCGGCTTTGCCGGTCGGCGCGGATGTGACTGACGCCGTGGCTCGCCAATTCGTGGCCGAGCGCGACGATGCGCCGGACCATCGCCTTGTGCCGTTCGGCGATCCAGCCCAGCGTGAAGAACGTGGCCTTGACGCCGTTGGTGTCGAACAGCGACAGCAGGCGATCGACGTTAGCCTCGACCCGCGACGGCATCGCGTCCCACGCGCTCGGCGGCACGGCGCGCGCCAGCGCCTCGACCTGGAAATAATCTTCGACGTCGACGGTCAGCGCGTTGACGATTCGGCCAGCGCGGCGCAGCGCGGGCATATCGCGGCCGAAGATTGCGAGGCCATCCATCCCTGCGCTCCTAAAACACCTTGCGCAGCGTGAGGATCAGCGAATTGCGATAGAAGTTCGGGCCGCCCGACACCGAATCAACATAGGCGAAGTTGTAGTCGAACGAGCCGAAGAGCGTCGGTGTGAATTCGTGGCTGAACCCGAGCGTCGCGTTGAACGTGTGCGTGTGCTGCGAATCCTGCAGGAAATAACCGCTGTTCAGCGTCATCGTGGTGAGCGGCGTCATCCGGCGATCCCAGGTTCCGGTAATGCCGTTCATCGAGTCGTTGGGCACCAGACCGGTCAGCGATTCCATCTCCTGATGGATCGTGCTGACGGTGAAGCGATTGGGATCGAGATCGGTGACCAGGCTGGCCTGGAAGGTGCGCAGCCGCTCGACATCGTTCTGCAGGCTGAACTCGTTACTGTTGAGCGAGATCGGCAGGCCGGTGGTCGCGTCGAGCACCGTGCCGTTCGGTCCGAGGACTGCGCCGCTCAGATTCTGCAGGATCGCCTGTTGCGGCGTGGTGGTGACTTCAGAGTAGTTGGCGTAGGCCGTCGTGATCGGCGTCAGCGCGTAGCGCAAATCGCCAGTGAAGGAATCCGCGCCGTCCCGGTGGCCGTAGGTGAGCTCGGCACGCGCGTAGGAGCCCGGCTCGTAGATGAATCCGCCGTACCAGGTTGGCTCGGACAGATTCTGCGACGGCACCTCGGCGAATTGGAGCGTCTGCCAACCGCCGGCGCCAACCAGCGCGATCGATTTGGTGACGTGGAGCTGGACCTCATCCGTCGCCAAGCCTTCCTTGTTCGAGCCGGTGCCGCCGTCGACATCGGTACGCTGTCCGTCGAGCGTGACCGCATTGCTGAGATATTTGCCGATGTCATTGGTGTCGAGCGTGCCGCGCAGCTCGTTATGCGTCGCGGCGGTGATCGGCGCTAGCGTGCCGACACCGACAAGGCCCGGCGTGATCTGGCCGGTGGCCGCGGTTTGGCCGGTAAACCAGGTCTGGCCAAAGATGTAGCGCAGCTCACCGTTGCCGACGGTGTCGAACGAATGGCGCAGCACCGGGCTGGCTTCGAGCGCATACGTGCTGGTGCGGTTCGATGTCGTCAGCTGATCGCTCGGAATCGAACCGAAAGCGCCGGTGTGGGCGGTCTGAAAGATCGTGCCGCGCAGTTCGACTGCTGCGGCATCCGGCACCACCGTCGCAATCGCGGTGCCGAAGAGGTTCTGATTGATATTGTCCTGATCGCTGGCGACTGCGAATTTCTGCAAGCTCGCCGAATAATCGAGATTACCGACGAGCCGCGGCCCGTCAGCGGCGACGTAGATGCCGGGCGTCAGCGTCGTGATCAGGTCCGCTTGGCGGCCGGTCTGTGCGTCGCGAACGTTGTCGGTGAGCTCCTCGCGCAGATCGACGCGTGGCGTCACCTGCCACATTGGCGGGCCTTTCGGCGGCAACGTGGAGAGTTGATCGCCCTCGTTCGGCGCGGTCGGCCGATTGAGATCCTGCCTCAGGCCTTGGGCATAGATCGGCGGGACCGGACCCTGGCCCTGATCGTCGACCGGACCTAACGAGAGCTGGGCCGCCGCCGGGGAAGCCATCGCTGCGACCGCGATGAACCCCGCAACGACGACCGGGAACCGAATGATGCGCATTCTGCTCTCGACCGGAGGCACGGCATGGGAAGGATCAATAATCGGAATAGGCGCCGAACTGATCGGCCGCGGAGGTGCGGACCTTATTGAGCAGCAGGCTGATGTTCGGGCACGCGCTCAGCAGGCCGATCGCGGATTCCAGCTCTTCCTGCTGGGTATGATCGGCTTCGACGACGACGACGATCTGGCCGACGAGGCTGGCGAGGATCGCCGGATCGCTCGACGCCAGCACTGCCGGCGCGTCGAACACGATGAAGCGGTCGTTATAGCGCTGCGCCATTTCGTTGAAGATCGCGCGCGTGCGGCGGCTCGACAGCAGCTCGGGTGAGCGGACGTTGGGCGAGCCGGCCGACATCACAGTCAGGTTCGGCAGGTTCGTGCGCAGCACAACCTCGGAGAAATCGATTTCGGGATTGGCAAGCAGGTCGGTGAGGCCGTAGCTCGCCGGGATGCCCATCATCTCCTGCATCGCGTGATGCTTGGTATCGAGATCGATAAGCAGCACCTTGAGGTCCTGCTCGGTGGCGATTGACAGGGCGATATTGATGGCGGTGAACGTCTTGCCTTCGCGCGGCCGCGTCGACGTCACCATGATGACGCGATTGCGGTTCGCCACTGCGTCATCCGGCTCGTCCATGTACTTGGCGACGAGCTGCCGCTTGACGATGCGGAATTCCTCGGCCACGCGCGAGCGCTGTGCCGACGGCACCGTGATGCCGCAACGGGCGAGGCTGCCACGATCGATCGAGACTTGGCGGCTGTAACTCGCCGGCGGCGGCGCCAGCGACGGACCTTCGACCTCGCGTTGATAACCGTTCGTCGCCGGCCGCGGTGCGGTGCGGGCGTAACCGGCGGCGTAAGCCGCGTCGAAAGCCGGCTCGTGTGCCGGCTGATGATAGGCGGTCGCTGGCGCGCCATTGACGACGGCGGCCTGCGGCTGTTGCACATAAACCGGCTGCGCATGCGGCGCTTGGTAGGCGCGCGGCTGCGGCGCATAAACCGGCGCCTGCGGCATCGGCTGCGGCGCGGCGGCTTGCGGCTGGTAGACGGGCTGCGGCGCCACGGCGGTTTGGTACGCCAGCGGCGCGTAGCTGTTTTCCGGATAGGCGGCCGGAGCGTGGGCGGCTTGCGGCGCCGGTTGCGGCATCGGCGTCGGCGCAACCGGCGCACGCGCCTTCAAATGCGCCGCTGCGCGCTCGATCAGCTTGCGCGAGGTTTCGTCGATCATCAGCCCAACCCTCCGGGCAAAGCATGGTGGACGCTGAACGTCATCAGGATGAGAACGCCGTACAGCATCATCAGCGCGATCGCCGAGCCGCTGAACCCGGCCAGCTCCATCACCGACTGGCTGCGCGACTTGAACAGCGCGACATAGGACACGCCGCCAAGCACCGGCAGGCCGAGGCCACGGAGACGATTGAGCGTCGCGAACGAGCGGTCGATCTGCGTCAGCAGGATGGGAATGCCGAGCCCGCCGAGAATGCCGGCCAGCAGCACCGCGGAGAACAGCAGCGGGCGATTCGGCGCGATGGGGTTCAACGGCACCTGCGGCGCGTCGATCACGCGGAACTGAATCTTGTCGGCCTGGGTGTCGGCCGCTTGCGACAGGTTCGTCGCCTCGCGCCGCGACAGCAGCTCGTCGTAATTGTGCTTGAGGATGGTGTAGTCGCGGTCGAGATCCTGGTACTGCGCTTCGACGCCGGGCGACGCCTTGGCGATCGCCTCGGCTTGATTGAGGTCGGCCTGTGCCTGATCGATGCGGCGCTGGACCGATGCGACCTTGGCCTGAGCGTCGAGCAACCGGATGCGCACCTGGTCATAGACCACAGGCGAAACCTTGGTCCGAGTACCCGGCGCCGCGTGACCGCCGGCGACCGAAGCGTGCTGGCCGATCTGGCTGGTGAGCGCGGCGATCTGCTGCTTCACCGCGATGACGTCGGGATAATTGTCGGTATAACGCGTGCGCAACTCGGCGAGCTGGCGCTGGAGTTGGGCCAGCTGCTGTTCGGCCGCACCCGGCGAAGCCGCAACCGGATTCGTGTCGGCACCGACGCTCGGTATCAGACTCTCGAGCTCGCGCTGGAGTTCGTCGCGCTGGGCCGTCGCATCCTGCAGATCGTCATGCAGCTGCTGCAGCTGATTGCGCGTCGTATCGATCGAGCTCGTGGAGGCCGCGCCGTTTAGCACGTCGAGGTGCTGTGCGCGGAAATCTGCGCGGCGCTGTTCGGCGGCGCGCAGCTGCTTCTCGTAAAGCGCGATCTGGTCATTGAGGAAGCGCTGCGCATTGTCGAGCTCGGTGCGCTGCGTGCCGGTGGTGCTCTCGGCGAAGATCGTCAAAAGACTCTGCACGATGTTGCGCGCGGTCTGCGCGTTGGAGTCCTGATACGAGATCGTGAACAGGTTGTGGGTTTGCGGCTGGATGACAATCCGCTGCATCAGCTGCTGGATCAACGCGTCCTTGTCCGCCTGCGTGTGGATACGGCGGTCGAGATCCGCCATGTGAATCAGCTCTTCCATGTTCGGCCGTGACAACAGCGTACGTTGCAGCACGTCGAGCTGCTGGGCTGGATCGACGTCGACAGCGATGCCACGCAGCAGCGGCGTCAGCAATTGGTCCGCATCAACATAGATGCGCGTGTAGGATTCGTAGCGGTTCGGCAGCACAGCGACCACAGACCAGCCGATGACGCACACGGCCCACGCGGTCAGCGCGGTAATCCATTTGCGCCGCCAGATCGCGTGCAGGTACTGAAAAATAAGGCCAGAAAGAGATTCCATGAGGATCGCCTTGTTGCGCCTTGCGTGCCGATCGCTGGCTAGAAATACCGCTGCGGAATGATGACGATGTCGCCCGGCCGCATCGCGATGTTGTCTTTGACGTCGCCGTCGTTGATCAGGCTGTCGAGGTGCGCGTGAATGGTTTCGTGCTGGCCATTGAAGTTGCGCACCACGACCGAGCGGTCGCCGGCGGCGAACCGCGTTAGGCCGCCGACCTCGATCATGACGTCGAGGATGCTCATATTCGACCGATAGGGAATGGCTTGCGGCTTGGCCGCCTCTCCGATCACGCGGATCTGCTGCGAGAAGGGACCGACGAAACTCGAGACGATGACGGTGACGTTCGGATCCTTGACGTAAGCCTTGAGCTTTTCGGTGATCTCATGCGCCAGAGCCGACGGCGTGCGGCCGACAGCGGCGACGTCCTGAACGAGCGGGATCGAGATCTTGCCGTCCGGACGGACCGGCACCTTCACCGACAGTTGAGGATTCTGCCAGACGAAGATGTCGAGATTGTCGCCCGGGCCGATCAGGTAGGTATCGGAATTGGGATCGATCGTGCCGCCGTGCACACCGGGATTAACCGACGCGGTTTGGTCGCTTGGCGCGGCCGCAATCGGCGTCGCCGCAGCCGGCGGCTGCACCGGCATGCTACCTGCCGGCTGCACCGCGGCCATTTGCGCCGCCATCGGGCGCGTAGGCGCGGATTGAGCCTGCGTCGGTGCCGGCAACGGCCGATCATTCATGTTCGGCGGAACGCTCAACGCCTGCGGCATCGAGTTCGAATAGGTCTGCGGATAGGGATCCGAGTTGCCGACTATGCGATCGGTCATGTCGGTCAACGAGCTGCAGCCGGCAAGCAGAACGAGTGCGAGCACGAAGACAGACTGGGAAACCTGGCGCAGCACCGTTGTGACCCCCACTGTGAGACATTCCCGACTGGCACTTGATTGCCGGCGCGGGCAGTTGCGGTTGCGGCTCGTCGTTCCATTTGGCTTGGCGCGAGCCACTCACACGCGGGGTGACGGTACCGATAAAATCTTACCGAAACATTGACCTGATTTAAGTATTACGTTTCGGCAACGCACGGTTTGCGTAAATAAAAATTAAAGACAACCCTGCAACTCTCAGGTCATGACTAAAAATAAGTGGCCGCCCATGGATCGCGTGACTTCGATGTTGCGCGATCCAACGACGATTGCCATGTGGGACGAGGGCGATTGGGATCGCGCGGTGCGCGAGGCGCGTCGTGCCGGCCTGCTGGCGCGCATGGCACTGCTGATCACGGAGCACAACCTCGGGTCGCTCGTGCCGCCGTACGCCCGGCCACATCTCGAGGCGGCCTGCGTGCTCGTGAGCAAACACGGTGAAGATGTCGCGCGCGAATTGCGCCACATTCGCATCGCGCTCGGTGCCGCGGCCGATCCAGTCATCCTCCTCAAGGGCGCGTCCTACGCCGCCGCCGGCCTGCCCGCCGCCGCCGGCCGGCTTTTCGGCGACATCGATGTCATGGTGCCGCAATCCGCTATCGGTGGTGCCGAGGCAGCATTGACGGCGAACGGCTGGCACGGTGTCAAAACCGACGACTACGACCAGCATTACTACCGCCGCTGGATGCACGAAATTCCACCGCTGCAACATCGCGTGCGGCGCACCACGATCGATGTCCATCACACCATCATGCCGCCGACTGGACGTCACGCGGTTGATGCGCGCCGGATGATCGACGCAGCCGTTCCGGCAGAAAATGCCCCTGGTTTCCTGGTGCTGTCGCCGCCCGACATGATCCTGCATGCGGCGGTGCATCTGTTTGACGACGGCGAATGGACAAACGGCCTGCGCGATCTCGACGATATCAATCGCCTGCTGCGCCAATTTGTGGCGCGCGGCGACTTTTGGCCGACATTGTTGGCACGCGCAAGACGGTTGGGACTCGAACGGCCACTCTTTTATGCGTTGCGCTACGCCGAAATGTTGCTGAGCACGCCGGTACCGTCCGAAATTCTTACGCGCGCCGAATTGCGTCCGCCGTTTCTACGGTGGATGGATTGGGTCTTTGTGCGCGCTTTGCGCCCGGCCCATTCCGGTTGCGCGCTGCCTGGCATGCGCGTGGCTTTGTTCTTCCTTTACATTCGCGCCCACATTCTACGTATGCCGCTGCGGCTGCTGCTGCCGCACCTGCTGCGCAAAGCGATGGTCAAGCGTCTCAAACCGGCGGTGGCATAGCACGCTCGTGGAGTCGCCGATCGCCGCCTTCCTTGCCTATTCGTTCCTGATGCCGCCGACGGTGTTCATCGTCACCGCTTTGGCCGGCATCGTCCTCGCCTGTTACGCGCGCACGCGCCGCTGGGGTATCGGCCTTGCTTTCGTCAGCGTTGGCGCGCTTTACGTTTTCGCCACGCCGCTGGTGTCGATGACACTGCTGCGCGTCACCGAAAACGACGTGAGCGCGAGTCCGCAGGATACGAGCGCAGCGCAAGCCATCGTGGTTCTCTCCGGCGACATTCATCACGGCGACGGTGCAAGCGTTGCCGATACCGTCGGCCGACTGACACTCGAACGGCTCGATCGCGCCGCCGAGCTTTATCATCATCGTCCGCTGCCGAT
Organism: Allostellaceae bacterium; assembly: GCA_035632395.1. Lineage (GTDB taxonomy): Bacteria > Pseudomonadota > Alphaproteobacteria > ATCC43930 > CGMCC-115725 > REEB95. The sequence goes on along the minus strand of DASQGX010000078.1, from coordinate 7,645 downwards.
CCTGGTCTCTGGAGGCCCAGTCGGCGACAGCCGGGAGTCGCTGGCGGAGCTGATGGCCCGCACCCTGAGCGACGATTTCGGCGTGCCGGTCGCCTGGCGCGAGGAACAATCGCAAACGACGTTCGAGAACGCCGAATTCTCGGCGCAACTCCTGCGCGCCCAGCACATCCACACCGTGCTGCTGGTAACGCAGCCGTGGCACATGCCGCGCGCGTTGTGGGCCTTCGCGCGTGAGCACATCGTCGCGATCCCCGCTCCGACCGAACGCACCTATATAAAGACGCCGATCGACGCTGCGATGCTGCTGCCGCAGTCAACAGCATTGGCCGATAGCTTTTACGCGCTGCATGAAATTCTCGGACTGATCTATTACCGGCTGCAGTTTGGTTAACTGCCTGTCCTTCTTAAGAATTCCATAAGCCCTCGCCGCCTAGACTTTGCGTAAGCGGCACCTTCGTTGCCGCGCGTAAGTCACCGACAGGTCATTCATGGCGCGATATCTGGTTACCGGCGGTTGCGGCTTCATCGGCTCGCATCTTGCCGATGCCCTGCTTGCCGACGGACATGACGTCCGCATCCTCGACAACCTTTCAACCGGACATCGCGACAACGCGCCGGACGGCGCCGAGCTGCTGATCGGCGACGTCGCTGATCGCGTCGCCGTGCGCCAGGCGATCGCCGGCACCGACGGCGTGTTTCATCTCGCTGCCATTGCCTCGGTGGAACGCAGCATTGATGACTGGGTCGGCACTCATATTTCGAACCTCACCGGCTGCATCACCGTCTTCGACGCGGCGCGACGCGCGCGCGACGCCGGACCGGTGCCGGTCGTTTACGCCTCTTCCGCCGCAGTCTATGGCATCAACGAGGAAGTGCCTTTGGCCGAGAATGCCGAGGCGCAGCCGATGACGGCTTACGGCGCCGACAAGCTCGGCTGCGAGCTGCACGGCTATATCGCCACCACACTTTACGGCGTGCCAACGACCGGACTGCGATTCTTCAACGTCTATGGGCCGCGGCAAAATCCGGATTCGCCCTATTCTGGCGTGATCTCGATCTTCTGCGACCGCCTAGCGGCCGGCAATCCGATCACCATCCACGGCGACGGACGCCAGGTCCGTGACTTCATCCATGTGGCCGACGTCGTGCGCTTCTTGATGCGCGCGATGGCGGTGCCTGCCGAAGGCGACGTATTCAACGTTTGCACCGGTACCGGCACGACCATCGTCGACTTGGCCAAGACGATCGCGTCACTCTGCGGCGTGACGCCCGATCTGATCTTCCGCGCGCCGCGCCCCGGCGACGTGCGCTTATCGATCGGCGATCCCGGACGCGCCGAGAAACTGTTCGGGATCCGCGCCGAGATGCCGCTCAAGGACGGGTTGATGATGACCGTCGCCAGCCAGAAGACCCGGCACCGCGCGCGCCTGCGCTACGCCTGATCCGGCCAGCGATCGGCCGGCACGCCGATTTCGACTCGCGCACTGTCGCTCATCCGGCTGACGCCGGACTGCATCTTGTGGTAAGGAATAACCGCTTGCAGTCGGGCGCGTCTTTTCATGCGCTCAAGCAACAAGCCTGAACATAACCCGCGCGGCCAATTGCGGGCTTGAGCCAGTGGGACCGCCCTCACGAACAGGGGGTATTACCACATGTTCACGCAGGTTCTCGACCCTACGGGTAATCTGTTTCTGACTTGGTTGGTGGCTCTGGTTCCGCTCGTCGTCCTGCTGTTCCTGCTTGCCGGACTGCGATGGTCGGCCTGGCTGGCGGTGTTGATCGGCTCGCTCGTCACACTTGCCCTCGGCCTTTGGGTCTGGGGCATGCCGTTTGGCGACGGCATCAAGGCCTACATCTACGGATCGCTAACCGGTATCTGGAACGTCGACTGGATCACCTTCTGGGGCGTGATCCTGTTCAACACGCTGGTTACGACCGGCGTCTTCGACAAGCTGCGGCGCTGGCTGATCTCGCAAGGGACCGCCGACGTCCGCGTTCAGACCATCTTGTTCGCGTGGGCGTTCGGCGCTCTGCTCGAAGGGTTGGTCGGCTTCGGCTATCCTTGGGCATTCGTCGCACCGATACTGATCGCAATCGGCATACCCGATCTCGACGCGATCCGCGTTGCGGCGATCGCCAACAATGCGCCGGTCTCGTACGGCGCGCTTGGCGCGCCGATCATCGCGCTGGCGGCCGTCACCGGCTATCCGCTGCTCGCACTGTCGGGGTCGGTGAGCAAGATCGTCGCCATCCTGGCCCTGCTGCCACCATGGGTGTTGCTCTACCTCGTCGCCGGTAAGAAAGGCATGTGGGAGGCGTGGCCTCTCGCCGTGGTCGGCTCACTCGGTTACATCGCCGGGCAACTGCCCTGGGGAAGCTTCATCAACCCCTATCTACCGGATGTCATAGGCTCGATTGTCTGCTTCATCTGTATCCTGCTCCTGCTAAAGGTCTGGCGGCCGCCAACCGTGCTCGCCTATGGCGGCAAGCCGATCACCGGCGCGGCTTCGGCACCGGCGCACGGCTTGTCCGGCAGCGAGATCTTCCAAGCGTGGCTGCCGATTCTCGTCCTGGTGGTGGTCGTTACGCTGTGGACGGGTCCGTGGTCGAAATTGCCTGGCATCGTGCTATTGCACTTCGCTGTAGCGGCGGCGTCATCGATCACCCAAGGTGCAACCATCGGCGCGGTGTTCAATTGGACGCCATTCGTCGGCGGCTCGGCGATATTGGCATCGTGGATCATTGTCGCGGCGCTGCTGCGCGTGAATGGCAACCAGCTTGGCGAGATTTTCGCCAAGACGTGGCAGCAGATGTGGGGCGCATGCCTCGTCGGCGTGTTCATCTTTGGCCTCGCCTACGTCTACAATTACTCGGGCATGGCGGCGTCGTTGGCGAAGGCGTTCTCGTCGCTCGGCGCGGCCTTTATCGTGGTGGCGCCTATCCTGGGCTTCATCGGCGTGGCGCTGTCAGGCAGCAACACCTCGACCAACGCCATGTTCGGCAAGTTCCAGGCGCTGGTGGGTCAGGTGCTCGGCTTCCCGCCGCTCTTGCTGCCGACGTTGAATTCGATCGGCGCCGAGATCGGCAAGCCGATCGCACCGCAGACAGCGAGCGTCGGCGTTTCGACGTCGCGCTTCGTCCGTAACGAGGGTGCAGTCATCCGCCACAATTTCGGTTGGACCTTGGTGCTGCTGGCCTATCTGATCTTGATCAGCGTCGCCTGTTACTGGTTCTTCCCCGGCATTGCCAACCTCTGACCGGGGACGGAATTTCCGCCAAAGGGGCGCGCTGCCGACGCGCCCCTTGCTTTTGCGCTCGCGCCGACTGCCTGGGCGGCGCATGATTTGACACAGTCGCCGGCTATCGTTCGCTGCCGGCGTCGACTAAACTATCCGGCATAGGCCGCGCACGCCGAACGATGCGCCGCGGGTCAAGGGAGGCCATATGAAGAAGCTGCTGGTCGCGATCCTCATCGTCGTTGCACTGGTCATCGTCGCGGCGGTTGTCGTGCCGTTTTTCATTCCGGTCGACGCCTTCAAGGCGAAACTGATCGCCGAGGTCAAGCAAACGACCGGCCGCGACCTGCGCATCGATGGCCCGGTCAGCTTCCATCTGCTACCGAACATCGAGCTGTCGGCCGATCAGGTCTCATTCAGCAACGCGCCCGGCGGCATCGCCAAGAACATGGCGCAGCTCAAATCGCTCGAGGTCCGTCTCCAGCTATTGCCGCTGCTCAGCGGCACGGTTGTCGTCGACGCGTTCGTGCTGGTCGATCCGGTGATCGCACTTGAAGTCGAGAAAGACGGGCGGCCGAATTGGGAGTTCGGCACGAGCACCACGCCACCGACGCGGGCGCCGGCCGCAATCGCGCCTGCTCCGGCAACGGCTGGCGGTGGCCCGATGTCGACGTTGGCCCGTCTGCGGCTCGCCAACCTGCAGATCGAAAACGGCACCGTGAGCTACGTCGACACGCGCACCGGCAAGCGCTGGGAGGCGGCCGCGATCAACATGAAGATTGCGATGGCCGGCCTCGACAGTCCGATGTCGGCATCGGGCTCGGTAGCGTGGAACAAACAGACCGTCAACCTCGACCTTGCCGTTAGCCGGCCGGCGGCGTTCGAAGGCGGCGAGGCGACGCCGATCAAGCTGAAGATCGCGTCGGCGCCGATCAATTTTAACTTCACCGGAACCGGCGTCGGTGCGCCGACGCTAAAGCTCAACGGCGACGCCGACCTCAACATTCCTTCGGTACGCGGCCTTGCCGCCTGGGCCGGCCAGCCGATGCCCGCAGGCAACGGTTTCGGCCTGCTGGCCATAAAGGGCAAGGTCGCGATCGCCGGGCCCAAATATGCGTTCGGCAATGCCGTGATCGCGTTCGACGCAATCAAGGGCAACGGCGGCATCGAGTTCGACAATGGCGGCGCCAAACCCTACATCAAGGGCAGCCTGCAGCTCGACGACCTCAACCTCAATCCTTACATCGGCGGCGCAACGGGGTCGGCCGCTGCACCGGCACCGGCGTCGCCGGTTGCGTCCGGCGGCGGCGCACCGGCAAATGCCGAGCAAGGCTGGAGCACGACGCCGATCGATACCAGCGGGCTCAAGGTCGCCGACGCGGATTTCTTCCTCGGCGCGAACAGCATCGAGTATCACAACATCAAGATCGGCAAGAGCGCCCTGATCCTGCGTCTCAAGGACGCGCGCCTTACCGCCGACCTGACCCAACTGGCGCTCTACAAAGGCGCCGGCCAGGGCAAGGTGACGATCGACGGCAGCGGTGCAGTACCGGCGATCCAGGAGAGCTTCGCGCTCAAAGGCGTCGACGTGCAGCCGCTGCTGCACGACGCGGCGAACGTCAATTTGCTGTCAGGCAACGGCAGCCTCGACATGACGATCGACGGCCGCGGCCGCAGCCAGCGGGACATCATCTCGTCGCTTTCCGGCAGAGGTTCGCTGAACCTCGATAAGGGCAAAATCGAGGGCGTCAACATCATCGGCATGATGAAGAACGCCGCCAAGGCGCTGAGCATGGGACTGGTCGGCAGCGGCAACGATACGGACTTCAGCACGCTGTCCGGCACCTACACGATCACCAACGGCATCCTGAAGAACAATGACTTGAAGCTGGTCTCGCCGGAGCTGCCGATGACCGGCGCCGGCACGATCGATTTGCCGCAGCGCCAGGTCAATTATCGCCTGACGCCGAAAGTCGCCGGTGCGCTAGCAGTACCGGTCGAGATCACCGGGCCATGGGATCACCTCTCGTACCGGCCGGATGTCGGCGCGATTTTGCAACAATCCGGCCAACAGCTCCTTCAGCAACCCGGCAAGACGTTGCAGCAGGTGGTGCCGAAGCAGTTCCAGAACTTGTTTGGAAAATAGGCCGGGATTAGCTAGCCCGTTCGGCCTGACTAGCGTTTCGTGCTGCGCCACCAATCGAGAATGTGTGCGCCGTGCCAAAACGCGACGCCGGCGTGGCGCGCGGCGTAATCGAGGAACGCCTCGAGGTATTTGATCCGGTGCGGCGCGCCACTGATGTACGGATGAATGGCGAAGCACAGAATCTTGGCGCGCGTCGCGCCTTCGGCATAGAGCCGGTCGAACTGATCAATCGCGCGCTTCAGGAAAACATCGGCGTGATGGTGCTGCACGACCATCATCGGGATGTCGTTGAGTTCGACGGTGTAGGGTAGGGTCACCAACGGCCCGTGCTTGGTGGCAATCTCGCTCGGCTCGTCGTCCCACACCCAGTCGCCGATATATTGCACGCCCGCCTCGGCGAGCAGGTCGGGTGTCTCGTAGGTTTGCGTCAACCCGGGACCGAGCCAGCCGACCGGACGCTGGCCGGTGAACTTCGCAATCGTGTCGAGCGATTTGTGAATCGTCGCGCGCTGATCCGGCAGCTTGTGAATCGGCCCTTGGACATAGCTGTGGCCCATGAACTCCCAACCGCGCTCGCGCGCCGCGGCCGAGACCCGCGGATAGCTTTCGACCACGTTGGCGTTGATGGCCAGCGTCACCTCGGCTTTGTGGCGGTCGAACGCCTCGAAGAAACGCCAGACGCCGACGCGCATGCCGTATTCATGCCAGCTCCAGTTGGGCACGTCGGGAATCAGTGGCACGCCCGTTGGTGCGGGCAATATTTGGCGCGCCATCGGGTTTTCGATTTCCCAGACTTCGAGATTGACCACCGGCCAGACGACGAGGCGCAAACCCGCCGGCAACTTCAAGGGCGGTCGGTCGACGATGGCGGAAAATGGCGCCCGTTCGCGCGGTTTCATATCCTTGCTCCCCAATCGTGCCGCACGGCCGCCGAGCATAATCTAGCGCCCGACGATGGACAGCAGGCATTCGGCCGCGATGCCGATTACCTGCGTTTGCGGCACCAGAAAACGTACATGCCGAGAAAGGTCTCCGGGTTGGCTTCCTCGAAGCGGGCCCAGCGCCGCAAATCCGTGGCCGCCGGATCGTCCGGGTTCGCAGCGCGATAGCGCTGTACTGCTTCGCCGCCGAGATCGAAACCAAGGAATTCCAGGTCGAGTTCGGCGAGCATGTCGGCAACCTCGTCGAGCGCGAAACTGCGTTCGGATGCGTGGAACAGCAGGTCGCGACAGCCGTTGAGATCGTAAATGTCGCGGGCATGCACCAGCCGCGCCAGGCGCGGACCCTCCTCGCCCCACAGGATGCGGCGACGAAAGCCCCGAATATCGCGCGCTATTGGCCGCAGGCTGAGCTCGGCGATGCGCGCCCGCGCGGCAGTGATATCCGCGCGCGCAATGGCGCTGTAAAGGGCGACATACATGAAACCGCCGGGATGCAACAGCGCCGTCAGGCGCCGCCAGCCATCGAGCGGGGACGCCATGTGGTGCAGCACGCCGACGGCTTCGATCACCGCAAATTGCCGCGCCAGCTTGTCGAGCTCCAGAATATCGCCTTGCAGAAATTCGATATTGGCGACGCCGAGCTCGCGCGCCTTGCGGCTGGCGTAAGCGAGGCTGGCGCGCGACAGATCGACGGCAATGACATGGACCTGACGCAACGTGCGCGCTGTGCGGATCGGCTCCTGTCCGGTGCCGCAACCGGCGACCAGGATCTCGAGTGGTTGCCAGACAAAGGCGGGCAATTCGATGTCCGGAAAACGGCGCCGCATCCGCACGCCGAAATTTTCCGGTGCCGATCGGGCCATCGACAGCCAGCGCGGATAAGGATGCTCCTCGTATTGCGCCTGAACCGCGCGCGAAGTGCGATCGGCGATCGCACCGAGGGCGTGGATCGTCCGCGAAATTTCGATTTCGGCGGCAGGCTGGCGAAGACAGCTTTCGATAACCGAGCGTACGGGCTCAGACCAGTCCGCGGCGGCCGGTCGCAGTAGCGCGATCGCGCCTTTGAGACCAATCAGCGGCGCGTAGAGCGCGTATCGCAGCAATCCGGATTCGAGATCGGCGGTCGGCGACGCAAATCGTTCGAGAGCGGCCTCGAGCGCCGTACCCTCGGTTGCAACGCGCGCTTCCTCGTCGTCGCCGGCCGCGAACACATAGGCGTTGTTGAAGCCTTGCAGCGCCAGCGCCGCCGCGAAGGGATGAAAGGACGACGGCAGATCGCGCGCGAAAAGGAAACGGCGCCGTGCGCCGGTCAGAAAAGCCTC
>DASQGX010000077.1:0-1745 GCA_035632395.1 Allostellaceae bacterium | reverse complement strand
CCGTCATTTCAAAGTGCACGCCGCCGGCATAGCTGCCCTCGCCTTCGTGCACCGCGAAGAAGCCACGGACTTCGCGGAGAACCTGATCGACAGCGCGCGTCTTGTAGCCCGTCTTAGAGACAATGGTGTTGCCGTGCATCGGATCGCAGCACCACACGACCTTGCGGCCCGCCTTCTTCACCGCGCGCACCAGCGGCGGCAGTTTGGCTTCGACCTTGTCGGCGCCCATGCGGGCAATCAGCACCAGGCGGCCGGCCTCGTCCTCGGGATTGAGGACGTCGATGAGCTTCAGCAGATCGTCCGCCGGCAGCGACGGGCCGCATTTGAGGCCGATCGGATTCTTGACGCCGCGGATGAATTCGACATGCGCGCCGTCGAGCTGGCGCGTGCGGTCACCGACCCAGAGCATGTGCGCCGAGCAGTCGTACCAGTCCCCAGTGGTGCTATCGATGCGCGTCAGCGATTGCTCGTACGGCAGCAGCAGCGCCTCGTGCGAAGTGAAGAGATCGGTCTCGCGGATCTGCGGCGTCGTCTCGCTGGTCAGGCCGCACGCGGCCATGAAGTCGAGCGTTTCGGTCAGCCGGTCGGCCAGTTCCTGGTAGCGCGCGCCGGCCGGGCTTTGCGACACGAAGCCCTGCGTCCACGAATGCACGCGATGGAGATCGGCGTAGCCGCCCTGCGCGAAGGCGCGCAGCAGATTGAGCGTCGCCGCTGATTGGCTAAAGGCCTGGAGCATGCGCTGTGGATCGGGCGTGCGCGCCGCCGCGGTGAACTCCATGCCGTTGATGATGTCGCCGCGATAGGCCGGCAGCGTGACACCATTCTGAGTTTCGGTATCCGCGCTGCGCGGCTTGGCGAATTGCCCGGCCATTCGGGACACTTTGACCACGGGGCATGCGGCCCCATAGGTCAGCACCACCGCCATCTGCAGCAGCACGCGGAAGGTGTCGCGGATATTGTTGGGATGGAACTCGGCGAAGCTTTCCGCGCAGTCGCCCCCTTGCAGCAGGAAAGCCTTGCCAGCGACAACGTCGGCCAACGCGGCCTTCAACCGCCGCGCCTCGCCGGCAAAAACCAGCGGCGGATAACGCGTCAGCGTCGCCTCGACGGCGGCGACCGCCTTGGCGTCGGGATAGTCGGGCGCCTGCCTGACGGGCTTCGACCGCCAGCTATCAGGCGTCCATTTCGCTTTCGTGGCCATGGGTTATGCGGCTTTGTTGCTGGCGCAATAAGTAGCGGCTTTCGCCTGCTTTTTCCAGCGAAAGGGCCGCGCAGCAGGTATTCGGCGGCACCCGATAGAGGTACGGGCCCGTCCACTCGACACGTCTTGTGCTTATTGGGCCGCGGGTTTTGGCGCGGCGTTGCCATCGTTCACCGCCGCCGGCGCGTCTGCCTTACTGTCCGACTTGTTGGCGTCAGGCGGCGCGGGTGTCGGCGTCGGCGGTGACGCTGCCGGCGTGATCGACGTCGGCGGAGCAGACGCCGCCGCAACCGGCTGCGCAATCGGCGGCACCACCGCGTGACCGCCCGACTTGTCGGTGACCGGAGCCGGCGACGGCGTCGGCGGCGGTGCCGAGGCGGCCGTGTAGTCCGGTACGATGCGTGCCTGCTTGCCGAAAATGACGAGCACTTTCTGTCCAACCGGAATGGGCTTGTCTTGCCGCTGCGTCACCGACACCAAATCGTCCTTGGTTCCGCGCACGATGTATTCCCAGCCGGTGGTGCTACCGGTGGTGTGCTCGACG
>DASQGX010000076.1:0-10990 GCA_035632395.1 Allostellaceae bacterium | reverse complement strand
TGATGGACGACGGGCTGCAGAATCCAACCCTCGCCAAAGACCTGTCGCTGGTCGTCCTCGACGGCGGCTATGGCTTCGGCAACCGGCGTGTCATTCCAGCGGGACCGTTGCGCGAGACCATCGCGCACGGCCTGGCGCACGCGGACGCGGTGGCGATGCTGGGAGCGGATCAGACCGACGCCACGACGTGGCTGGGCGCGATTCAAGTGCTGCAAGCCAAGCCGCGGCCTGCGTCCACGAACCTAACTGGAAAGGCGCTGGTCGTTTTCGCTGGCATCGGTCGACCACAGAAATTCTTCGACCATTTCGCCAGAGCCGGCGCACGGGTGATAGCGGCCCGCGGCTTCCCCGACCATCACCTCTATACCGAGCGTGAACTGGCAGCCCTCGCCGACCTGGCGCAGCAGGCCGGCGCAACACTGATCACCACCGAAAAGGATTGGGTGCGTCTCGCGCCGGCGTGGCGGATGCGCATCCAATATCTGCCGCTGGCCATCGGGTGGCAGGACGAAACCGCGCTCGACCGCCTCCTCGACCGCACACTCAAGCGGGCCGCTCATGGCTGAACGCAACGGCGCCAAGCGCATTCGCGACTGGACCGAGGGTCTGTTCGCGCGGCTTGCCTTCTCATTTTTCTGCCTGTTGCCGCTCGATGCGGCATCGGCGCTCGGCGGCTGGCTGGCGCGGACCTTCGGACCGCTGCTCGGCATCAGCAGACGGGCGCGGCTCAATTTGCGCCGCGCCCTGCCCGGCCTCTCCGAGACCGACATCGACGGCATCGTACGCGGAATGTGGGACAATCTCGGCCGCGTCGTGGCGGAATACCCGCATCTCGGCGAATTCAAGGTGTACGACCCCGGCGGCCGCGTGACGGTCGAGGGCGTGCGCGAGGTGCTCGACGCGCGCCGGCCGGAGACGCGTTTCATCTTTTTCTCGGCTCACTTCGGCAACTGGGAAATCGCGACGCTCGCAGCGACACAGGCCGGGCTCGATGTAATCGAGATCTATCGCGCGGCCAACAATCCGTTCGTCGACGAGCTCATCAACAAGGCGCGCGGCGTGGTCGGCAGCGAGCTCGTGCCCAAAGGCGGCGCCGCGGCGCGGCGCGCCATCGGTGCGCTGACGGAAGGCAAGCACATCTGCATGCTGGTCGATCAGAAGATGAACGACGGCATCGCCGTGCCGTTCTTCGGCCGCGATGCGATGACCGCGCCGGCGTTGGCGCGGCTGGCGCTGCGCTATGACTGCGTTGTCGTGCCGTGCCGCGTCGAACGGGTCCGCGGCGCCACGTTCCATTTCGTCGCCGATCCGCCGATCCCGCTGCCGCGAACCGGCGATAGGCAGGCCGACGTCCAGCAGCTGATGACGGCGGTCAATGCGGCGGTGGAAGGATGGGTTCGTCGCCGGCCGGAACAGTGGTTCTGGCTGCACCGGCGCTGGCCGGACTAACGGTTTCCGGCTGCGGCATCGGTCCTGCGGCCAAGGTGGGATCGAGGCGCACCTCGCCCCAGACTAGGCCCCAATGCAGGTTGGGACCGGTGGCCCGTCCGGTTTCGCCGAGTTCGCCGATGATCTGACCCTGCGTCACAGGATCGCCGGTGCGGACGGCGATGTTCCGCATCTGGATATAAAGCGTCGACAGGCCGTAACCGTGATCGATAATGACGGTGCCACCGGTGAAGTACAGATCGGGCTTGGCGAGGCTGACGACCCCTCCGGCGGCCGCTTTGATCGGCGTGCCGGCGGGCGCGGCGATATCGACGCCGAGATGCGGCTGTCGCGCCTGGCCGTTGAGGAAAGTCTGGCTGCCGTAAACGCCGGTAATGATCCCGGTCACCGGCCATTCGAGCGGCGTTTCGAAGGCGACGCTGTCGCTCTGCTGCGCGAACGCCTGATCGACCTCCACGGCTTCGCGCTTGATGCGCACCAGCGCTTCCGGCGACGGCGTGACCTCGGCTGGCGGCAAATTGTCGATGCGGCGCACGTCGTAACGCCGCGGCACGATATCGAGCACGCGGTGCAGACGTGATCCGTCACGGAAAACGACATCGAGCGTCGCGTGCGCCGGTGCATCGCGGCCGAAGCCGAAAATGAAATGACCGTCGGGCGCCATGCGAACGGGTTTGCCGTCGAGCGTGACGTGCGCGCCCGGTCCGGCGAAGCCGCGGACCAGCGCGCCCTGGGTCAGAGTGCCGTCGAGCGTCAGATTGCCGGCGAATGCATTGGTTGCGACCAACGCGAGCAGCGCAGCAAGCGCGAGACGGATCACAGGAGCTTGCCTTGCTCACGTTTCGGCGCTGGCGCCCTTACCGGCTTGTCGACCTCACGGCCGATGGCGCGTGCCGCCACCTTGCCGTCGTGGAATTCGAGCGCTAGGTCGGCGCCAGGTGCCACCGCACGCGCCGATGTCAGCACCGCGCCCTTGGCGTCGCGCACCAGCACAAAACCACGCTCCAGCACCTTGTCCTGCGCCTTGCGCCAGTTAGCAAGCCGGCCGGCGGCGCCCGCCAGCGCGATCTCCCGCTGCTGCATCAGCCGCGCGACCGAAGGTGCCAACCGTTCGGCAAGATTGGCAACGGTGGTCCGCAAGCGCCCGACTTCGCGTTCAAGCATGTCACGGCGCAGCATCCGGCCCAGGGCCTGCACGCCGTGGCTGCGAAGCCGCAGCAGCGCCGTGATCCCGAGCCGCAGCCGTTCGGTGCGATCGTCGAGCCGTTGCAGCGCGGTCTCGAGCAAGCTACGCGGATCGGGCAGGCCGCGTCCCAAGCCCTCGATCCGCAGGAACTTGTCGTCCATGAAACGCGCCAGTGCCTGCGCCAGGCGATGGGTTGCAGCGGCGACATTGGCGACGAGGTCGAGCCGCACCGGTACCGCCATCTCGGCCGCCGCCGTCGGCGTCGGTGCGCGCCGGTCGGCAGCGAAATCGATCAGCGTCGTGTCGGTCTCGTGGCCGCCCGCCGCGATCAGCGGAATCCTGCAGGCGGCGGCCGCACGCACGACGATCTCTTCGTTGAAGGCCATCAGGTCTTCGAGGCCGCCGCCGCCGCGCGCCACGATCAACAGATCCGGACGCGGCACCGCGCCGCTGCCGTCGAGCGCATCAAAGCCGGCGATCGCGGCGGCGATTTCTTCGGCGGCCCCATCACCCTGCACTGGCACCGGCCAGACCAGAACGCGGCGCGGAAACCGATCAGCCAGGCGGTGCAGGATGTCGCGGATCACCGCGCCGGTCGGTGACGTGACCACGCCGATCACCTCCGGCAGGAATGGTAGCTTGCGTTTGCGCGATTCATCGAACAGGCCTTCGGCGGCGAGCTTCTTCTTGCGCTCTTCGAGCAGCTTCAACAGCGCGCCGACGCCGGCGAGTTCGATCGATTCAATGATCAGCTGGTATTTCGAGCGGCCGGGATAGGTCGTGATCCGGCCGGTGCAGACAACGTCCATGCCATCTTCAGGCTTCAGCGCCAAACGGCCAAACGCGGTCCGCCAAATCACACCGTCGAGGTTCGACTCGGCGTCTTTCAACGTCAGGTAGCAATGGCCGGATGCAACGCGCTTGAACCCGGAGATTTCGCCACGCACGCGCACATGCCCGAAATCGGCTTCGAGCGCCCGCTTAACCGCTTGAGATATCTCGGAAACCGTGTATTCGGGCAGATTGGAGCGCAGCCCGCCGGGGCCTGGGTCCATGGTCGGCGAGTGGCTTTCCGTCATCGCGCGCTATGATACAAGAGCGCCCCCGACGGGGAAACGGGCCGGACGAATAAGGCCCTTGCGAGGAGAGCCGCTTGCGCGTCTTGGTGATCGGATCGGGCGGACGCGAGCACGCGTTGTGCTGGGCGATCTCGTCGTCGCCGTTGTGCGACGCGCTGTTCTGCGCGCCGGGTAATCCCGGTATCGCCGACGAAGCGGCCTGCGTCGCGGTGGCGCCGACCGACATCGACGGCATCGTCAAACTATGTAAACAGGAGAAGATCGATTTCGTGATGATCGGCCCGGAAGGGCCGCTGGTGGCCGGACTGGTCGACACGCTCGAGGCCAATGGCATCGCCGCCTTCGGTCCGACTGCCGCCGCCGCCGCGCTCGAAGGCTCCAAGGCCTTCGCCAAGGATTTATGTGCCAAGTACAACATCCCGACCGCCGCCTATCGCCGATTCACCGATCCAGCCGCCGCGAAGGAATATATCCGCAAGCACAAAGCGCCCATTGTGGTGAAGGCAGATGGACTTGCCGCCGGCAAGGGCGTGACCGTTGCCACCACCACGCGCCAGGCGTTGGCCGCGGTCGACGCCGCGATGGTGACGAAGAAATTCGGCTCCGCCGGCGCCGAAATCGTGGTCGAGGATTTTCTCGAAGGCGAAGAAGTCAGCTTCTTTGCGCTGGTCGACGGCAAGCGCGCGCTCGGCCTCGCCTCGGCGCAAGACCATAAACGCGTCGGCGACGGCGATACCGGTCCCAACACCGGCGGCATGGGCGCCTATTCGCCGGCGCCGGTGCTGACGCCAGAGCTCGAAGTGCAGGTGATGGAGAAGATCGTTCTGCCGACGGTCCATGCCATGCGCGACGAGGGCAGGCCTTACAAAGGCATTCTCTATGTTGGACTGATCCTGACCAAGACCGGGCCGCAGGTCATCGAATACAACTGCCGCTTCGGCGATCCCGAATGCCAGGTGCTGCTGACGCGGCTCAAAAGTGACCTGCTACCGGCGCTGATTGCCGCGCATGACGGCGAGCTCGAGGATTTCGACCTGCGGTGGCGCGAGGAAGTGGCGCTCTGCGTCGTCATGGCAGCCAGGGGTTATCCCGGCACGCCGGTGAAAGGCAGCGAGATTCGCGGCCTCGATGTCGCCGCCGCCGCCGATACGTCGGTCCGCATCTTCCACGCCGGCACCAAGCGAGTCGGCGACAAGCTGGTCGCCGATGGCGGCCGCGTCCTCAACGTCGTGGCGCGCGGCCGTTCGGTGCGCGAGGCACAGAAGCGGGCCTATGCCGTCGTCGACAAGATCGATTGGCCGCAAGGTTTCTGCCGGCGCGACATCGGCTGGCGCGCTATCGGGCGCCGCCGCGCCTCAGCGCCGGTCAGCGAAAAAGCGCCGCAATAGCTCGATGGCGCGCGTCGCGTCGATCCCGCCATAGACCTCCGGCCGGTGGTGACAGGTCGGCTGTTGGAAGAAACGCGGTCCATGCTCGACTGCGCCGCCTTTCGGGTCGCTGGCGCCGAAATAGAGGCGCCTAATGCGGGCCAGGGCGATAGCGCCGGCGCACATCGCGCACGGCTCGAGCGTGACGTACAGATCGCAATCGTCGAGGATCGGCCGGCCGCGCTGGGTTGCGGCTTCGCGCAGCGCCAAAAGTTCGGCATGCGCGGTCGGATCGCCGAGCGTCTCGACCTGATTCGCCGTCTGCGCCAGTACCGCGCCGCGCGCATCCACGAGCACGGCGCCAACCGGCACCTCGCCTGCCTTGGCAGCGTGCTCGGCGGCGGCCAATGCCATCGCCATCGGCTTGATTTCCGGATCGCTCATGCGGCTTCCTTGCTGCGCGCGCGGCGCGGTCATAGATTGGCGCCACCATGGCACAACCGGTCATCGGTCTCACCCTCGATCACGAGCCGCCCGGCGGCTACTCCAAAACCCATCCGTGGTACGCGCTGCGCGAGAATTACTGCGAAGCGGTGGCGCAAGCCGGCGGGCTGTCCGTGCTATTGCCGCATGAACCCGAACGCGCCGGCGACTACCTGGCGCTGCTCGGCGGGCTGATCGTCACTGGCGGCGCTTTCGACGTCGATCCGGCGATCTTCGGCGCCACGACCAAACACGAAACGGTTTCGCTCAAGGCGCGGCGCACCGAATTCGAGCTTGCCATCTGCAAGGCGGCGCTCGCGAAGAACATGCCGGTGCTTGGTATCTGCGGCGGTGAGCAGCTGTTGAACGTCGCGCTTGGCGGCACGCTGATCCAGCACATTCCCGACGAGATCAAAAACGCGCTGCCGCACGAACAGCCGAATCCACGCACCCAGCCGGGCCATACGGTCGCGATCGCGCCCAACACGCTGCTGCGCCGCGTGACACAGCTGGCGGAGATGCCGGTCAACAGCGCACATCATCAGGCGGTGAAGGACGCCGCGCCCGGCTTGGTCGTCGATGCCGTCGCGCCGGACGGCGTAATCGAGGGCATCGAGGATCCAAAACGGCGCTTCGTTCTCGGCGTGCAGTGGCATCCGGAATATCGCCTGAGCGAAGGTGACACACGCATTTTCGCCGCCTTCATCGAAGCTGCCCGCGGCTGAACTCGTGTTGCGCATCATCGCCGGCAAGCATCGCGGCCGGAAATTGACGCCCTTATTGGACGGCAACATCCGGCCGACAGCAAGTCGTGCCCGCGAGGCGGTCTTCAATATCCTGGCGCACGCGGCGTTCGCGCTACGGCCGGTCTACGAGGATGCGATCGTGCTCGACGCCTTTGCCGGCAGCGGCGCGCTCGGCCTTGAGGCGCTGTCGCGCGGCGCGCGGTTTGTCAGCTTCATGGAGCGCGACCGGGCAGCGCGCGCGGTGCTCACGGTCAATATCGCCGCCTTGGGCGCCGAGCGCCAAACCGCGATTCTGTCTGCCGACGCGCTGCGGCCGCCGCGTGCCGCCGCCCCAGCGTCGCTGGTGTTTGTCGATCCGCCTTATGCCGAGGATTGGGTGGTGCCCGCTCTCGCCGCGCTGGCCGCCGCCGGCTGGCTGCAGCCCGAAGCCGTTGCGGTCGCCGAGCTATCGGCCAAGCGCGATCTGGCGCCGCCAGCCGGATTCATCCAACTGGACCAGCGCCGTTACGGCGCGGCCAAGATCGTGTTCCTGCGTTACTCGGCGGCGACCGCGGCGGTGTCCATCACCGGACGCTCGTAAAGCTGCAAGGCTTCGGCGCGGTGCTGGATCAACGCCAGCACCACATCGAGCATCGGCGTCGGCACTTCGACGAGACGGCCAAGTTCTTGCACCGCCGTCACCAGCGCGTCGATTTCGAGCGGCCGGCCACGTTCCAAATCCTGCAGCATCGAGGTCTTGTGCGCGCCGACCTTCCGTGCGCCATCGAGCCGGCGTTCGAGATCGACGCGGAAGCGGACGCCAAGCCGTTCGGCGATCGCCTGCGCCTCGCGCATCATGGCGCGGGCGATGTTGCGCGTGCCGGCCTCGCCACAGAGCACGTCGAGCGTCGTGCCGGTGAGCGCGCTCAGCGGATTGAGGCAGAGGTTGCCCCACAGCTTGAGCCAGATCTCGTCGCGAATGTTGTCGAGCACCGGGGCCTTGAGGCCAGCGGTGGCAAACGCCGCCGACAGGCGCTGGCAGCGCAGGCTGATTTCGCCCGACGGCTCGCCGATCGGAAAGCGGTCGCCGTAGACGTGCTCGACCACGCCGGGCGCCACCAGCTCGGTGGCCGGATAGACGACGCAGCCGATGGCGCGTTCGGGCGCAAGCAGAGTCCATTGCCGCCGCCCGGGATCGACGCTGGCGATGCTGCGATTCTCCCACTCGCCCGAATGCCGATGGAAATACCAATAGGGCACGCCGTTGACGGCGGTCACGATGGCGGTGTCGGGACCGAGCAGCGGCGCGAAACGATCGAGCGCGGCGTCGATCTGGTTGGCCTTAAGCGTCACGATCACGTAGTCCTGCGGACCGAGCTCGGCCGGATCGTCGGTCGCCGGCAGGCGCACGACCGTTTCCGTTCCGTCGGCACGCAGCCGCAGACCATGGGCGCGGATCGCCGCCAGATTGGCACCGCGCGCCACCACGGACACATCGGCGCCCGAACGCGCGAGCCTTGCGCCCAGGAAGCCACCGATCGCACCCGCGCCGAACACGCAAATCTTCACACCAGCCTCCGTGTGCTGGCCGTCTGCCGGCAGCGCCGACATCCGGCCTCACGGTATTGATTTTACATTGCACCTGCGAAACTGCTACCATAAACGATAACAAAATTCGTAAATCGTGTGTATTTACATGCTAATAATTGTGTGTTTTGTGAAGTTGTAAATCAGTAGAGGGCGTTATGGCGGCCCGTAAGACATTTCTCGGCCAGAAGATTCGGCGGCTGCGTCAGGAGCGTGGCCTGAGCCAGCAGCAGATGGCCGCCGAGCTCGGCATCAGCGCCAGCTATCTCAACCTGATCGAGCACGACGAGCGGCCGGTGACTGTGTCGCTGCTGCTGAAGCTCGGCGAGACGTACGGCGTCGATCTCAACGTGCTCACCGACGACGCCGAGCGACAGCTCGCGGCGGCGCTGCGCGAAGTGTTCGCCGATGCGGGCCTGCGCGACGGCGGCGTCAACAGCGACGAGATCGCGCGACTGGTCGGCGCCGCGCCGCGTGCCGCCCGCGCCATCGCCAATCTTTATCGTGCGTTGCGCGCTGCCCGCGATGACGCTCAAGCACTCAACCTCAACCTGTCCGAAGGCCGCACGCGGCGTGTGGTGCTGCCAACCGAGGAGGCACGCGATTTCTTCGAAGCGCGCCGCAATCATTTCGCCGCGCTCGAAACTGCCGCTGAAACGCTGCTGCCAGCGGGCAGCGGCGATCTCGGCCGCGCCCTGGGCGAGCGGCTGGCGCATCGCCATGGCGTCACTGTCGAGATCGCTGCGATCGCCAGCATGAATGGCGCGCTGCGGCGTTTCGATCCGCGCAGGCGGCGCTTGGAGTTGTCCGAGGCGCTGCCGCTTGCCAGCCGAAACTTCCACTTGGCCTATCAGCTCGGCCTGCTCGAAGCGCGCGAGCCGATCGGCGAGACGATTCGCGCCGCCAAGCTGTCGGCGCCGGAAAGCGAGATGCTCTGCCGCATCGGCTTGGCCAATTACTTCGCCGGCGCGGTGCTGATGCCCTACGCGGCGTTCCTGGCGGCAGCGCAGGCGGAACGCTATGACATCGAGCGCCTGATGAATCGCTTCGGCGTTTCGTTCGAGCAGGCGGCGCACCGGCTTTCGACGCTCAATCGCACCGGCGCCGCCGGCATTCCTTTCTTCTTCGCCCGGGCCGACATCGCCGGCAACGTCAGCAAGCGCTTCTCGGCAGCCGGCTTCCACTTCTCACGCTATGGCGGCGCTTGTCCGCGCTTCGTCGTGCACGAAGCGTTTGCGACGCCTGGCCTGATCCGCCGGCAGATCGCGCGCCTGCCCGACGGCGCGACGTTCTTCTGCGTCGCGCGCACCGTCGAAAAGCCCGGCGGCGGTTATCACGCGCCGTCCGGGCACATGGCGGTTGTGCTAGGCTGCGACATCGCGCGCGCCGCCGAGATCGTCTATGCCGACGGCCTCGATCTGGTGCGGCCCGAAGCCGCGACCGAAATCGGCGTCGGTTGCCGGCTTTGCGAACGCGCCGATTGCCGTCAGCGCGCCTTCCCGCCGCTACAGCATCGTTTGGTCGTCGACGAAGCGGTCAAGGGACCGTCGGCCTATGCCTTCCGGCCACAGCGTTAGCGGACGGCGCGCGCGTTCGATCCAGCCTTACGTCCGGCCGCGTACGCCGCCCAGCCTTTGGCGCGTAGCGCGCAGGCATCGCAATCGCCGCAGCCATGGCCCCACTCGTGGAGCATGCCGCGGACGCCGCGATAGCAGCTGTGGGTTTCAGCACGAATTAGTTCGATCAGCGCCGGTCCACCGAGGCTTTCAGCCAGGCACCAGGTTGCCGCCTTGTCGATCCACATCAGCGGCGTCTCCAGCGCGAGCCGTGCGTCCATGCCGAGATTGATCGCGGCTTGCAGCGCCTTGATGGCGTCGTCGCGGCAATCCGGATAGCCCGAGAAATCGGTCTCGCACATGCCACCGACTACGTGCTTCAGGCCGCGCTGATAAGCGACGATGGCGGCGAAGGTGAAGAACACGAGGTTGCGGCCGGGCACGAACGTCGCCGGCAGTCCATCGGACCGCTTGCCGAGCGGCAGATCGGACGTGAGCGCGCTCTCGCTGACTTGCCCCAGCACATCAAGCGGAATCACGCGGTCGGGACCGAGCCGCGCTGCCCAAGCAGAATCGAGCGCCGCCAGCTTGCGCCGGATCGGCTCGCGCAATTCCATCTCGATCGCGTGGCGCTGACCGTATTCGAAGCCGATGGTCTCGACGCGGCGAAAGCGAGCGAGCGCCCAGGCGAGGCAGGTGGTGGAATCCTGGCCGGCCGAGAACAGCACCAGTGCGGTGTCGGCATCGGGGGTAATCATGCGGTCAGCGGCGGCCAAACAGCTTTTCGATCTCGGCCAGACTCAGCGCGACATAGGTCGGCCGGCCGTGGTTGCACTGGCCGGAATGCGGCGTCGCTTCCATCTGGCGTAGCAGCGCGTTCATTTCCGCCTGGCTGAGGCGACGACCGGCGCGCACGCTGCCGTGGCAGGCGATGGTGCCGCAGACATGCTCGAGCCGCTCCTTGAGCGACAGCGCACCGCCAAGTTCGACCAGCTCGTCGGCGAGATCGCGCACCATACCTTTGACGTCCGACTCGCCCAGGATCGCCGGCACTTCGCGCACCACAATGGCGCCTGGGCCGAAGGCTTCAAGCACCAAACCGAGCTCGGCGAGTTCTGCCGCGCGCGCAACCACACGGGCAGCGTCGGCGGGATCGAGCTCGACGACTTCGGGCAGCAGCAGGATCTGGCGCTTGACGCCGGATGCTGCGATCTCAGCCTTCATCGCTTCGTAGACCAGACGTTCATGCGCGGCGTGCTGATCGACGATGACCAGACCGTCGGCGGTCTGCGCCACGATGTAGGTTTCGTGGAGCTGCGCACACGCCGCACCCAAGGGATACGCGGCGACGTCCGGTGCCGGCGCTTCGACCGCGCGCGCCGCCGGGACCGCAGCAGTTAGGGACGCCTGGTACGGCGCCGGCGCCTCGGCAAGACCCGGATTGAGCGCGAGCGCCGGCGCACCACCGCCGTGCGGACTCCATTGTACCGGCTGGAAGGCGGCCAACGCCTGTGCCGCCACCGTCGTCGAGGCACGATGCCCGGCACCCGCCAGCCCC
>DASQGX010000075.1:0-14402 GCA_035632395.1 Allostellaceae bacterium | reverse complement strand
AAGCCGAGTTCCTTCAGCTTCATCTTGAAGGCGTGCCGGCCCGAATGCTTGCCCATGACCAGCGTCGACTTTCCGAGACCAACCGATTCCGGCGTCATGATCTCGTAGGTGCCGGCGTGCTTGAGCATGCCGTCCTGATGGATACCGCTTTCGTGCGCGAAGGCGTTGGCACCGACGATCGCCTTGTTCGGCTGCACGACGAAGCCGGTGATTGCGGAAACCAGGCGCGAGGCACGAGTGATGCACTCGGTCTTGATGCCGGTGGTATAGGGAATCACATCGTGGCGCGTCTTAAGCGCCATGACGATCTCCTCCATCGCAGCGTTGCCGGCGCGCTCGCCCAACCCGTTCACCGTGCACTCGATCTGGCGCGCGCCCGCACTTACCGCTGCCAGCGAATTCGCCACCGCCAAGCCGAGATCATTGTGGCAATGGACAGAAATCACTGCCTTATCGATGTTCGGCACGCGATCAAACAGCATGCGAATGATCCCGCCGAACTCCTCCGGCACGGCATAACCAACCGTGTCGGGAATGTTGATGGTGCGAGCACCTGCCTTGATCGCGCTTTCGACTACACGGAAGAGGAAGTCGCGCTCGGTGCGCGAGCCATCTTCGGCTGACCATTCGACATCCGGGCACAAATTGCGCGCGTGCGTCACGCTGTCGATCACCGCCTGATGCACCTGCTCCGGCGCCATCTGCAGCTTGTATTTCATGTGCAGCGGCGATGTCGAAAGGAAGGTATGGATGCGCGGCCGCTGGGCGTGCTGCAATGCCTCCCAGGCGCGATCGATGTCGGCGCG
Organism: Allostellaceae bacterium; assembly: GCA_035632395.1. Lineage (GTDB taxonomy): Bacteria > Pseudomonadota > Alphaproteobacteria > ATCC43930 > CGMCC-115725 > REEB95. The sequence goes on along the minus strand of DASQGX010000075.1, from coordinate 13,596 downwards.
CGCCGCGCGCGCGAGGCCGCACACCGCCGACGTCTTGACCACCTTGGCTATCTCACGCACCGCTTCGAAATCGCCGTTCGACGCGATCGGGAAACCGCCCTCGATGACGTCGACGCCCATTTCCTCGAGGACCTGGGCGATGCGGATCTTTTCCTCGAGATTCATCGACGCGCCCGGCGATTGCTCGCCGTCGCGCATGGTGGTGTCAAAAATGATGACGCGATTGGCGTCGGCCCGGGTCTCGGGTACGACGGTCTTCGGAGATTGCGTGGCGCCCATGGCGCGATTCCTCATGTCTCAGGGAAATAACGTTGAGCCGTGGCCGATGCCCCTCGAACGCGAGCGGGCTCCATCGCGCCCGCGCTCAGGGGCAGCTAAGTCGCAGCGTGCCGCCGTTCCCCCGCGCCAGGCTGGCCAAACGGCAGGCGCGGTCGATCCGGCGCGGAAACGCCTGATTAACCTTGCCTGCGAACGTCATGGCCATATTTGCCCGCTTTCTACCGACCCGCGCCGTCGCTTCGCGCCGCCGGCCGATTCCCTGATAAGGCGAAAAAATCAAGGCCGGTACTATGTTTAGCCCGGCTTGCTGAGGAATCGCAAGCTTTCTGTGGCGGTGGCCGGTGTGCGGCCACGCTAGTTCTTGGATTTGTCGACCAGCCGGTTGGCGGAAATCCAGGGCATCATCGCGCGCAGCTTCTCGCCAATCTGCTCGACCGGATGTTCGGCGCCGCGCCGGCGCAGCGCCTTGAAGCTCGCCTGACCCGCGGCGTTCTCAAGCACCCACTCGCGCGCGAAGCGGCCGGACTGAATGTCATCCAGCACGCGCTTCATTTCAGCTTTGACGCGCGCGTCGATGACGCGCGGCCCGCGCGTGTAGTCGCCGTACTCGGCGGTATTCGACACGGAGTAGCGCATGTTGGCGATACCGCCCTCGTACATCAGGTCGACGATCAATTTCACTTCATGCAGGCATTCGAAATACGCCATCTCCGGCGCGTAGCCCGCTTCGACGAGTGTTTCATAGCCGGCCATGATCAGCGAGGTGAGTCCGCCGCAGAGCACACACTGCTCGCCGAAGAGATCGGTCTCACATTCCTCCTTGAATGTCGTCTCGATCACGCCGGCGCGGCCGCCGCCGATCGCCGAGGCGTAGCTGAGAGCGAGCTCAAGCGCATTGGCCGACGGATTCTGCGCCACCGCAACGAGGCACGGCACGCCGCCACCGCGCACATATTCCGAACGCACGGTATGACCTGGACCTTTCGGCGCGATCATGAACACATCCATATCCGGACGCGGCTCGATCAGCTTGAAATGAATGTTGAAGCCATGCGCAAAGGCTAGGGCCGTATCCGGCCGCATGTTCGGCTTGAGATCGTCGTTATAGAGCTTGGCCTGTAGCTCGTCGGGCGTCAGCACCATGACGACGTCGGCCCACTTTGCGCCGTCGGCCGGCGAGACGACCTGGAACTTAGCGGCTTCCGCCTTTTTGGCCGTGGCCGAGCCGGGCCGCAGCGCGACGCGCACGTCTTTCACGCCGCTGTCGCGCAGGTTCATGGCATGGGCGTGGCCCTGGCTGCCATAGCCGACGACCAGGACTTTCTTGCCCTTGATTAAGTTCACATCGGCGTCACGATCGTAATAGACACGCATGGAAATACTCCTCCGAAGGCGAAACGGTTGGATCAGAACTTGGCGGAGCCGCGCGAGATCGCGACGACGCCGGTGCGGGAAATATCAACGACGCCGAGCGGCGTCATCAAGTTGATGAAGGCGTTGAGCTTTTCAGTCGAGCCGGTCATCTCGAAAACATAGCTCTCCGGCGTCGTATCGACCACGCGCGCATGAAAGATGTCAGCAACGCGCAAGGTTTCGGCGCGAGTTTCTGCACCGCCGGTAACTTTGACCAGCGCCAGCTCGCGCTCGACGAACAGGCCTTCCTCGCCCAGATCGTGCACGCCGTGCACTGGCACGATGCGGTTCAGCTGCGCCTTAATCTGCTCGATGATCATCGGCGTACCCGAGGTGACGATGGTGATGCGCGATAGTTTGTTCTGCGGATCGATCTCGGCGACGGTGAGGCTTTCGATGTTGTAGCCACGGCCCGAAAACAGGCCGATGACGCGCGCGAGCACGCCCGGCTCGTTATCCACGAGCACGGCCATAGTGTGCTTTTCGACGGTTTCCGGAGCGGTCATCGCGATCTCAGACCAGAACCATGCCCTCTTCCGAGATTGGGCCGGATGCCTGCTTGTCCTCGGGGCCGAGCAGCATCTCGTTGTGCGCCGCGCCCGACGGAATCATCGGGAAGCAGTTCTCCGCCGGATCGACCGCGACGTCGACGAGGACCGGGCGGTCGATGGCGATCATTTCCTTGATGGCGCGATCGACGTCGGCCGGCTTCTCGACGCGCATGCCGACCGCGCCGAAGGCATCGGCGAGCTTGACGAAATCGGGCAGCGCCGCGGTGTAGCTCTCGGAGTAGCGGCCACCGTGCAGTAGCTCCTGCCACTGCCGCACCATGCCCATGTACTGGTTGTTGAGAATGAACGCCTTCACCGGTAGGCGGTACTGGCAGATGGTCGACATCTCCTGGATGTTCATCAGGATCGATGCCTCACCAGCAATGTCGATGACCAGCGCGTCGGGATGCGCAAGCTGCACGCCCATCGCTGCCGGCAGGCCGTAGCCCATGGTGCCAAGGCCGCCCGATGTCATCCAGTGATACGGCTGCTCGAACTTGAAGAGCTGCGCCGCCCACATTTGATGCTGGCCGACCTCGGTGGTGATGAACACGTCGCGGCCGCGCGTCAAAGCGTAAAGCCGCTCGATCGCGTACTGCGGTTTGATGATCGCGTCGGATTTGGCGTAACGCAGGCTGTCGCGTTTGCGCCAAGTCTCGATCTGCTTCCACCACGGCGCGATGCGCGCGGGGTCAGCCTTGTATTTATGCGCCTTGAGCTCGGCGAGGATCGCCGCGAGCACCTCGGCGCAGTCGCCGACGATGGCGAGGTCGACGCGCACGTTCTTGTTGATCGACGACGGATCGATATCGACGTGGATCTTGCGCGCATGCGGCGCGAACGCGGCGACTTTGCCGGTGACGCGATCATCGAAGCGCGCGCCGATATTGATCATCACATCGCAATCGTGCATCGCGTTGTTTGATTCGAACGTGCCGTGCATGCCGACGAGGCCGAGATACTGCTTGTCCGACGCCGGATATGCGCCCAGGCCCATCAGCGTCAGCGTCACCGGAAATCCGGTGAGGCGCACGAGCTCAGTGAACAGCGTGCAGGCGCGGGGGCCGGAATTAATCAGGCCGCCACCGCCATAAAACAGCGGTTTCTTCGCTGCCATGATGAGCTGCGCCGCGGCGGCGATGCGCTCCGCCTCCGGCTTCATCTGCGGCCGGTAGGATTTACGCGCCGGCACGGATTCCGGCGGCATGTAATGACCGTTGGCGAACAACACGTCCTTGGGCAGATCGACGACGACCGGGCCCGGCCGGCCGGTGCGCGCGACCATGAAGGCCTCGTGCAGCACACGCGCCAGATCGTTGACGTCCTTCACCAGGTAGTTGTGTTTGGTGCATGGCCGCGTGATGCCGGTGGTGTCGGCTTCCTGGAACGCGTCGTTGCCGATCAGGTGCGTCGGCACCTGGCCGGTGAGGCAAACCACCGGCACCGAATCCATCAGCGCGTCGGTCAATCCAGTGACTGCGTTCGTTGCGCCCGGACCGCTGGTGACCAGCACGACGCCGACCTTGCCGGACGAGCGCGCATAGCCTTCGGCAGCATGCACGGCACCCTGCTCGTGCCGCACCAGGATGTGGCGCAGGCGGTTCTGCTTGAACAGCGCGTCGTAGATCGGCAGCACCGCGCCGCCGGGATAGCCGAAGACGACCTCGACGCCCTGATCGATGAGGGCGCGGATCACCATTTCCGCTCCGCTCAACTCCCGGACCTCTGGTTGCGCCACCATTCCTCTCGCCCTGCACAAAAGAACGCGCGTCCCTCTCGCCCTTCTGAACCCCGCCAAGTGCAGGGGAAGGGCCGCAAACGGGCCGCTTTGCCGCGAAAAACTGGAGCCTAGAGGCCTAGTTAGACTCGGTCAACAGAAACTGACGAATAAACGAAAATATTCCCGGCAGCAATTGTGCTGAAAATTGCGTATCTGAGACCATTTTTCGCAGTTTCTTACTCGCTGGATGGCGGTTTCGGAACCACGTGTATTGGCGTTTGGCGTAGCGGCGCGTCGCTTGTTGCGCTGCAGCGAGGGCGGCTTCGCGCGTGCATTCGCCGGCGAGATAACGACCGATCTCGCGCACGCCGACCGCCTTCATCGCCGGCAGCAGCGGCGACAACTGCCGGCCGAGTAGCGCACGAACTTCCTCGATTGCGCCGGCTGCGAACATGTCTTCAAGCCGCCGGTCGATCGCAGCATAGAGCGTGTCGCGCGGTGGCAACAGGATCACGGCGGCGGCGGCCGGCCCACGATGCGGCGTTTGCCGCTGTTTCCATTCGCTGAGCGCGACGCCGGTGGCGCGGACGACGGCGAAGGCGCGCACCAGGCGCTGCGTATCGGCCGCCGACACCTTCGCCGCGGTGACCGGATCGAGCGCGGCCAGCGCGCGGCGGAACTCCTCTCCGCCGAGCCTTGCGTGCAAGGCGCGAGCTTCGGCGACGACGGTGGCGGGCACCGCCGGAATCTCGGCGATGCCGTCGAGCAATGCCGAAAGATAGAGTCCCGTACCGCCAACCAGGACGGGCACGCGCCGCTCGTGACGCGCACGCGCGATTTCGATCAATGCCAGATCGCACCAACGACCAGCGGAACAACTTTCGGCAGCGTCAATCTCGCCATAAAGCCGGTGTGGCGCCATCGCCAACTCGGCGTCCGACGGTCGGGCCGTCAGAACGCGCAGATCGCGATAGACCTGCATACTGTCGGCATTGATCACCGTGCCGATGAATTCGCGCGCCAACGCCAAAGCGAGGCGCGATTTGCCGCTTGCTGTCGGACCGGCGACGACGATCACCGGTTGGTCGTCCGATGTCATGCCGGACTTTTAGCATGGCGGACGACGCCTTGCCTTTGCCGGTGCCGGCAGGCGATAAGGGCGCGCATGGCGGCAAGCGTCCTGACCCTGATCGCGGCCGACGCCAAGGCTGATGCGCGGCCTTGGGCCGACGAAGCTTCCCGTGCGCTCGACCGCCTCGGTGCGCAGCTCGGCGGCGCGGACTGGCTGGCGGCGGGGCGCGTCGTCGATATTCCCTTCGACGGGCTCGATCCGGACCAGGCCGAAGCGGCGGTGCGCGCGAGTCTTGGGCTCGGCTTCGATGGGCCGCCGGTAGATGCACTGGCACAGCCGGCAGCGGACCGCCGCAAACGCCTGCTGCTGTCCGACATGGAAGCAACAGTGATTACCAACGAGATGCTGGTCGAGATCGCGAAATTCGCCGGAATCGAGAAGCCGATCGCCGAAATTACACGGCGCACGATGAACGGCGAGCTCGACTTCGCCGCAGCGCTGCGCGAGCGCGTCGCACTGCTGCGCGGCAAGCCGACAACCTTGCTCGACCAGGCGGCGCGGCGCATCCGCCTTGCCGCCGGCGCCAAGGCGATGGTCGCGACCATGCGCAAACATGGCGCCCTCACGGTCCTGGTCTCGGGCGGGTTCACGATCTTTGCCAACCCCGTAGCCGAGCAGCTCGGCTTCGACCGCGCTTTCGCCAATCGGCTGGTGACCGAGAATGGCGCGATTGCCCGCGTTGCGGAGCCAGTCCTCAACCGCGACAGCAAGCTTGCGACGCTGACACAAACCGCTGCCGAGCGCGGCCTCAAACTTGCGGACACGCTCGCCATTGGCGACGGCGCCAACGACCTGCCAATGATCGGCGCCGCCGGACTCGGCATCGCCTTTCATTCGCACCCGAACGTCGCGCCGCGCGCGCGCCACCGCATCGACCATGCGGATCTGACGGCCACGCTCTTCGCACAGGGCTATCGCCAGGACGAGATCGTCGGCAGCTGATGCCAAGCGGCGGCGGCGCGGCTATCATGGCGCGACGACGACGGGGGAGGGCATGGCCCAGAAGGTGCTGCAGGACTTCGTACTGCTGCTGGTGGCGGTCAATCCGATCCTGGTGGTGCCGGAGTTCGTCGTCGCCACTGCGAAATACGGCGCGGCGGCCAAGCGTCGCGTTGCTGTCCAGGCAATCTTGATCGCCGGCGGCGTGTTGCTGGGATTCATCGCGATCGGCCAAACGGTGCTGGCGGCGCTTGGTATCGAGCTGCACGCCTTTCAGATCGCCGCCGGCCTCATTCTGCTGTTGATGTCGTTGCGCATGGTGCTCGACGAGAACGTGCACCACGAACTGGGCAACGGCCGCAATCCGGCGGTTTACCCGCTCGCGATCCCCTATATGGCTGGCCCCAAATCGATCATGACGGTGATGCTACTGACCGACAGCGAGGTCTACACACCCAGCGAGCAGATCGAAGTCGCCATCCTAACGGTGCTCGTGCTGGCGATAACGCTCGCGTGCCTATTCGGCGCACGCTGGGCGCACGGCCTTCTGCGCGATACCGGCGTCAGCATCATCAGCCGTGTGATGGGCCTGATCCTCGCCGCACTCGCGACCCAATACATCCTCAACGCCCTCGAGCAGGCGTTTCACGCGCTCGGCTGAAGGCAACTCAGCTGCCAACTTTCAAAGCATAGAAGCGCAGGTCGCCCTGGCGGTCGACCAACAGCAGTACCGATTTGCGGCCGGCCTTGGTCGCGGCATCCACCTTCTTGACCACATCGGCTGGCGTCTTGACCTCTTCCTGGGCGACCTCAGTGATGACGTCGCCGGCCCGCATGCCTTTTTCGGCCGCCGGACCGTCCTTGTCGACGTCAGTGACGACGACGCCGGCGCTGTCGTCAGCGAGCTGATAGCGCTGGCGCAATTCCGGCGTCAGGTCGGCGACCGATAGCCCGAGCGCCTTGACCGCAGTGCCGGGTGCCGGCGCCGGCTGCTTGGCCGTCGCAGCAGCCTGCTCGACGGTGTCCTTGAGCTCGCCGACCTTGACGTCGAGCGTCAGTTCCTTGTGCTTGCGCCAGACCATCACCTTTACAGTCTTGTCGATCGGCGTTTCGGCGACGATGCGCGGCAAATGCCGCATGTCGACCACCGCCTTGCCGTCGAAGGTGAGCACGACGTCGCCGGGCTGGATGCCTGCCTTCTGCGCCGGGCCGCCGTCGAACACGCTGGCGATCAGCGCGCCCTTCGGCTTGTCGAGGCCGAGGCTTTCGGCGATTTCGTCGGTCACGCTCTGGATGTTAACGCCGAGCCAGCCGCGCCGCGCATGACCGTACTTCTGGATCTGTTCGATGACGGGCTTCGCTTCGTTGGCGGGAATCGCGAAACCGATGCCGATCGAGCCGCCCGACGGCGAGAAGATCGCGGTGTTGATGCCGATGACGTCGCCATCCATGTTGAACATCGGCCCGCCGGAATTGCCGCGGTTGATCGCGGCGTCGGTTTGCAGAAAATCGTCGTAGGGGCCGGAATTGATCTCGCGGGCGCGCGCCGACAGGATACCGGCGGTCACCGTGCCGCCGAGGCCGAACGGATTGCCGATCGCCAGCACCCAATCGCCGACGCGTGACTTGTCGCTGTCGCCGAACTTCACGAACGGCAGCGGCTTTGACGATTTGATGCGCAACAGCGCCAGGTCGGTCTTGCCGTCCTTACCGACCACTTCGGCCTTAAAGCTGGCGTCGTCTTGCAGCGTGACCGTGATCTGATCGGCGTCGGGGATGACGTGATTGTTGGTCACCACCAAGCCGGATGGATCGATGATGAAGCCGGAGCCGAGCGAAGTCGCATGCCGCGGCAGCGCCTGCGGCTGGCCGCCGGGCCGGTTCTTGTCGAGGAAGTCCTTGAAGAATTCCTCGAACGGCGAGCCCGGCGGAAATTGCGGCACGTCGGGGCCACGGCTGTTCTTGTCGCTCTTCTCGGGCAAGGTCTGCGTTGTCGAGATGTTGACGACAGCCGGTAGCAGGCGCGCCGCAAGATCGGCAAAGCTGTCAGGCGCCGGGCGCGCGAATGCCGACGTCGCGACGGCGACGGCGACAACCATTGCAAGCGCACGGCTCGCAACCACGAGACGATGAGCAACAGTCACGAACAACTCCAAACAAATGGGATGGCCGGGTTACAGATATTTTAGGCACAATCCAGCCAGCAAACCAGACCCGGCCCAAGTGTTTTCAGCGACGGATGGCCCAGACCGCAGCGACGCCGATGGCGGTGGCGATGACGCCCGCCCAGCGCAGCACATGGGCCGGCAACAGCGCGGTTTCGGCCATCATTTTCTGCATCGGCCGGGTGAACAGGGCCAACAATACCCCTTCGATGACGGCGGCAAGCGCCAGCGCCGTAGTAAAATCGTTCATGTCGCGACGCTAACGGGCTGGTGCGGGCTTGCTGGTGCCGCTCAGCCCTTCGGGCCCGGCTTCGAGGTATTTGAAGAACTCGCTCTGCGGCGACAGGACGAAGGTGGTGTTGGCGCCGCCGAGTGCGTCCTTATAGGCCTGCAACGAGCGATAGAAGGCGAAGAAGCCCTTATCCTGGTTGTAGGCGTCGGCGTAGATCTTAATCGCCTCAGCATCGCCCTGGCCACGCAGGATCTGTGACTGCTTCTGCGAGTCGGCGAGGATCTGGATGCGCTGCCGGTCGGCGTCGGCGCGGATGGTGGTGGACTGGCGCTTGCCATCGGCGCGGAACGCGGCAGCTTCGCGCTGCCGTTCCGATTTCATCCGCGCGTAGACCGCTTCGCTGTTTTCCTCGGGCAGGTCGGCACGGCGGATGCGCACATCGACCAAATTGATGCCGAACGGCTTGGCCTGGATGCCTACCTCCTGGCGCACCTGTTCCATGATCTGGGCGCGCTTGTCGGCCACCACGTCCTGCAGCGCTACGTTGCCGATGATGCGGCGGAGGCTGGCGCTGATCAGCGCGCCGAGCCGCGCGCGCGCCACCGTCTCGGTGCCGAGCGTCTGATAGAACTGCAACGGATTATCGATGCGCCAGCGCGCATAGGCATCCACCACCAGACGTTTCTGGTCGGCGGCGATCACCTCTTCCTGCGGCGGCTCGAAATCGAGGATGCGGCGATCGTAAAGCACGACGTCCTGGACCAGCGGTATTTTGACGTGCAGGCCCGGCGTCTCGACCACGCGGATCGGATTGCCGAATTGCAGCACGAGCGCCTGCTCGATCTGGTTGACGGTAAAAAATGTCGTGTAGGCCACGACCAGCGCGATGACGACGAGTGCGGCGACGATGGCGCTCAACCGGGTGCTCATGGCTGGCTCCCGGCCGGCTTTGCCGGCGCGGCAAAGTTCGGCAGCGGCAGATAGGGCACGACGCCGGTGCCGCTCGCCGATTTGTCGACCATCACCTTGTTGGTGTCCTTGAGGATGCCTTCGAGCGTCTCGATGTAGAGCCGCCGCGCGGTGACGTCGGGCGCGGCCTTATAGGCGTTATAGACTGACAGAAAGCGCGCCGCGTCACCCTGGGCTTGGAGCACAACCTGCGCCTTGTAGGCCTGTCCCTCCTGGACAAGGCGCGAAGCGTCGCCCTGCGCCACCGGCACGAGGTTGTTGGCGTAGGTCTGCGCCTCGTTGATGTAGCGCTGCTGGTCGATCTTGGCGCTTTGCACGTCGCGGAAGGCATCGATCACCGGCGCCGGTGGATCGACCTTCTGCAGCTGCACCTGGGTGATCTCGATGCCGCTGTGATAGCTGTCGAGGATCTGCTGCAGCAGCGTCTTGGTGTCGTTCTCGATCTTGCCGCGGCCTTCGGCGAATGCGCTGGCGATCAGCGTATGACCGATGACCTCGCGCATGGCGCTCTCAGCCGCGACCTTCACCGTGCCGTCGGGATCGCGGATGTTGAACAGATAATCCTGGGCGTTCTTGATCAGCCAGAATACGGTGAAGTTGATGTCGACGATGTTCTCGTCGCCGGTCAGCATCAGCGATTCCTCGGGCACCTGAAGCTGCTGGCCTTCGCTGCGGTAGCCGATCTCGATGCGGTTGACGCGCGTCACCTTGGGAATCAGCACGCTCTCGAACGGCGACGGCAGGTGATAGTTGAGGCCGGGCGCGGCGCGCCGGTTATAGGCGCCGAAGCGCAGCACGACGCCGAGCTCATCGGGATCGACGACATAGATGCCGCTGGCGAGCCAGAGCACGACCACCGCAGCGACGACCACGAAGACACCCTTGCCACGGCCGGTCTTGCCGGGCAGCAGCTTGCGGATGCGCTCCTGCAAGCGGCTGAGGAAAGCCTCGAAGTCCGGCGGCCGCATACCACCGCCGCCGCGTCCCCACGGCGAACCGCCGCCGCCCCACGGTCCGCCGCCACCACCGCCCGGAGGTTGCCAACTCATCGTGCGCTGTCCATATCCCCGCTGTCCCGGTATAAGCGGGCCGAACGCCCGGTGTTGTCAAGAAATTGAGGACAACGATTGTGACAGAGGTTTTAGAAAAGGACGTGCTCGCCGCGCTGAAGCGCGTCAATGACCCCGATCGCGGTCAGGACATCGTCTCGCTCGGCATGATCACCGGCCTGTCGATCCGCGAAGGTCATGTTGGATTCGCCATCGAAGTCGATCGCGCGCGCGGACCGAAGCTCGAGCCGTTGCGCCGCGCCGCCGAGAAAGCCGTCGAAGCGCTGCCCGGCGTTCTGTCGGTGAGCGCGGTGCTGACCGCCGAGGCGATGCATGGCACGCCGCAGCCGGCGCCCGGCCACGGCCATGCGCACGGCGCGCCGCAAGCCGAAAAGCCGGCGGTGCCCGGCGTCAAATTCATCATCGCCGTCGCATCGGGCAAAGGCGGCGTCGGCAAATCGACGACCGCGGCGAACCTGGCGCTGGCGCTGGCGGCGATTGGCCGCAAGGTCGGCGTGCTCGACGCCGACATCTATGGCCCGTCGATGCCGCGAATGCTCGGCATCACCGGCAAGCCCACGTCGCGCGACGGCAAGACGCTTGAGCCGATGCGCAATCACGGCGTCGCATGCATGTCGATGGGGTTCCTAGTGGCCGAGGACACGCCGATGATCTGGCGCGGGCCGATGGTCCAGAGCGCGCTCAGTCAGATGTTGCGCGACGTCAATTGGGGCGAGCTCGACGTGATGGTGGTGGACATGCCGCCCGGCACCGGTGACGCGCAACTCACCATGGCGCAACAGGTGCCATTGGCCGGCGCGGTGATCGTCTCGACGCCGCAGGACATTGCGCTGATGGATGCGCGCAAAGGCCTCAACATGTTCCGCAAGGTGAACGTGCCGGTCCTCGGCTTCATCGAGAACATGAGCTATTTCCTCTGTCCGCATTGCGGCGAGCGCACCGACATTTTCAGCCACGGCGGCGCGCGCAAGGAGGCCGAGAAGCTCGGCACCGAATTCTTGGGCGAGCTACCACTGGACGTGGCAATCCGCGAGACTTCGGATGGCGGCCAGCCGATCGTGGTGAGCCAGCCTGACAATCCGCACGCCGAGGTCTACAAGCAGATCGCGACGCGGATTTGGGAGAAGCTCAGCGGCGCGACCGAGCGCAAAGCACCGAGAATTGTGGTGCAGTAGCAGTTGCGGAGGACGGAGGGGAGCCGTGGCAAGACGTTCATCTTTTATCCGCGCAGCAGGCCGTGGCGTTCTGTTTGCACTGGTCGGCTTGATCTTGACGGGCTGTGGGGTCAATGACGTTCCGCGCCAGGATGAGGCGGTCAAAGCGGCATGGAGTCAGGTTCTCAACCAATATCAACGGCGCGCCGACCTGATTCCGAATCTCGTCGAGACGGTCAAGGGCTACGCGCAGCAAGAACAACGCGTCTTGACCGAGGTAACCGAGGCGCGCGCCAAGGCGACGCAAACGACGATCGCCTTGCCGCCAGACGTATTGAATAATCCGCAGGCGTTTCACCAGTTCGAACAGAGCCAAGCCACCCTGACGGGCGCCTTGTCGCGCTTGCTTGCCGTGACCGAAGCGTATCCCGACCTCAAATCGAATCAGAATTTCCTCGCCTTGCAGTCGCAACTCGAAGGCACCGAGAACCGGATTGCGGTTGCGCGACGCGACTACATCCAGGCAGTCCAGACGTACAACACGACGCTGCGCACGATTCCAGGACGCTGGATCGCCGCATGGCTCTATCCGAATGCCAAGGTGAAGGAAACCTTCAGCATACCGGATCAGGCGACCCAGGTTCCGCAAGTCAAGTTCTGATGCAACTCATCCGAAGCACTTCGCTGGCCGCGCGCATCGCGCTCGGCGTGGCTGTCTTGCTGTGCGGATTTCTGACACAGAGTGCGGCCGACCCAACCTTTCCCCAACTGACCGGCCGTGTCGTTGACGACGCAGCCATATTGTCGCCGGCGACGCGCGAGCGGCTGGTCGCCATGCTGGCGCAAGAGGAGCAGAAGACCGGCAACCAGGTGGTTGTCGTCACGCTCAAGTCGCTCCAAGGCGATACGATCGAGGATTACGGCTATCAGCTTGGCCGCCATTGGGGCATCGGCCAGAAGGGCAAAGACAACGGCGCCATCTTGCTGATTGTGCCGAACGATCGCCGCGTGCGGATCGAAGTGGGGTATGGACTCGAAGGCCAACTGACGGACGCGCAAAGCCGGATCATCATCGAGCGGGCAATTCTTCCCGCGTTCCGGCGCGGCGATTATGACGCCGGCGTGCTCGCCGGCACTGCCGCGATCCTCGATGTGCTCGGCGGCGTTCAGGTCACGCAGGCCGTCCCGGCCGAACACGGCGGCGGATCGGTGCCGGCCGGGCTCCTGATCTGGCTCGCGTTTCTCGTCTTCTTTGTCCTGATTCGCGGATTCTTTTGGCCGCTGTTCTTCCTACCGATGGGACCGTGGGGAGGGCGTGGCGGATTTTATGGCGGCACGGGATTCGGCGGCGGATTCTCCGGCGGTGGATTTTCAGGCGGCGGCGGCTCTTTCGGCGGCGGCGGCGCTTCGGGCGGATGGTGAGCGCGATGCGACGATTGACGCCGGACGAGTCAAAGCGGATCGAGACGGCGACCGCTGCCCTAGCGGGTCGGACACACGCGCATTTCGCGCTCGTCATTGTTCCGGTGAGCGACCGATATCGCCTCTACCCGGTGCTTTTGGCAGCGATCGTCACGCTGGTCGCTGCTGGCATCGCCGCAGCGGCGCTGCCGAACCTGCCGTTTGCGACCGGATTTCTCGGCGAAGGTGCGATTTTCGTGGTGTTGTCGCTTGCCTTCGAATGGTTGCCGCTTCGGCTCCGGCTCGTGCCGCGCAGGGTCAAACATGCCCGCGCGCGCCAGCTCGCCCATCTGGAATTCGCCGCGCGCATTCTTGCGCAAAAGGACCATCCGCACGGCATGTTGTTCTTCGTATCGCTGGGTGAGCGATACGTCGAAATCCTTGCGGACGCCGCGCTGCATGCGCGCGTCGGCGAAACCGAATGGCAGACGATCGTCGATCGGTTCGTGACCGCGGCCAAGGCGGGCGCTCTCGCCGACGGATTCATCGCCGCCATCGACTCCTGTGCGGC
>DASQGX010000074.1:0-10616 GCA_035632395.1 Allostellaceae bacterium | reverse complement strand
TGGGCGGCGTCTTCGTGCAATATCTGACCTGGCGCTGGGTGTTCTGGATCAATTTGCCGATCGGCGCGCTCGGCCTGGTGCTGTGCTGGAATGCGCTGAAGCGCCTGCCGGTGCGCAGCGGCTATCCGCGCATCGATTATCTCGGCGCCACCATCCTGATTCCGGGCGTCGTCGCGCTGCTGCTCGTTGCCAGCTGGGGCGGCGTCGAATTCCCCTGGCTATCGCCGCCGATCCTCGGCCTGACCGCTGCCGGCATAATGCTGCTGGCGTTGTTCGCGGTGCAGGAGGTGCGCGCGCCCGAGCCGCTGCTGCCGCCGCGCCTGTTCGCCAGCCCGGTTGTCCTCACCGCCAATCTCATCGGCTTCGTCGTCTCCGCCGGCATGTTCGGCGCCACCGTGCTGCTGCCGGTGTTCATCCAGCTGGTTCTCGGCAAGGACGCCGGCACCACCGGCCTGATGTTGATCCCGCTGATGGGCGGCACCGTGCTCGGCGCCTATCCCACAGGCCAATGGATGCGGCACACCGGCCGTTACAAGAAAGCGCCGATGCTGACGCTGTCGTTCGCGGTCGTGGCGTTCGGCGCGCTCGCCTTCGCCGCCGGCGCGACATCCGCCTGGTATGTCGAAATCTTCATCGGCCTGCTCGGCATCGGCATGGGCGGCGCGATGCCGGCAACGCTGGTCGCGGCGCAGAACGCCGCCGAGGCGCGCGACATCGGCGCCGCCACCGCCAGCGTCGCTTTCTTCCGCTCGCTCGGCGGCTCGTTCGGCGCCGCCTTTCTATGGGGGATTTTGCTGGCGGCGCTCGACGCGCGCCTGGCCCAGGTTGGCGCCGCCGGCATGGCGAATACGCTGCTGCGCGGCGGCGCCGATGCGTCCTCGGTCAGCGCCGCGGCGCGGGCCGCGCTGCCGGGTGCGCTGGCGCACGGCTTCCACTGGGCCTTCGCCTGCGGCGCCGTGATCATGGCGGTGGCGCTGGCCTTGACGCTGTCGTGGAAAGAAATCCCGCTGCGCGCCCATACCGCGCGCGCCGAGCCGACCGCCGAGCTTTAAAGCGCGAAGCGACATTGACGTAGATCAAAGGCCGCGAAGTTACCTCCGCTTATTAATAGACGGCGGAAGGAGGCCGGTGGCATGGCAATACGAACGCCTGCCGGCCAGTGGTTTTTGGCCGCGATTTCCGGGTTCGCGATCGGTCCTCGGCGCGCCGGCGCGCAAAGCCGCGCCTGGCTTCCGGTACTCGCTTGTGTGCTCGTCCTCTGCCTGCTTCAGGGTTGTGCATCGCCGAGCCGGCTGTCTGCCGTCCCGAAAGCGCAAGGGGCCACGGCAACAGTCGAAGGCATGATGGGGATTCGATATTGGCAAGAATCGGATCTGGCCCTGATGGAGCAGGACGGCTTCGAAGCTTACCGGCGCGAGGCGAAATTGCTTGCCGCAGGCGGCCACAAGGGACCATTGCCACCAACCAGTTTCCTGGCGGTGTCCGGGGGCGGCGCGGATGGCGCTTTCGGTGCCGGGCTTCTCGTTGGCTGGACTGCGGCCGGCACGCGGCCGGAGTTCAAGATCGTCACGGGCGTCAGCACCGGGGCTTTGATCGCCCCGTTCGCCTTTCTCGGGCCCGCCTACGACCAGCAGCTGAAAGACGTATTCACCAAGATTAGCGCAAAGGACGTGCTGGAAGATCGCAGCATGCTGTTGGCCGCGCTCTTCGATGACGCGCTTTCCGACAATGCCCCGCTTCAGCGATTGGTCGCGAAGTACGTTACTGCAGACATGTTGAAGGCGATCGCCGCCGAGAATGCCAAAGGCCGAATTCTCGTCATCGGTACGACAAACCTCGATGCGCGACGAGGGGTGATTTGGAATATCACCAAGATCGCAGCCAGCGGCAGCCCGCATGCGCTGGACCTGGTCCGCAAAATCATGGTGGCATCCGCCGCCATCCCAGGGGCGTTTCCGCCGACGATGATCGACGTCGAAGTAAACGGCCAGCACTACCAGGAAATGCACGTCGATGGCGGCGCCAGCGCCCAAGTGTTCGTTTATCCGCCCGCTCTGCGTCTCGCACAATTGTCGAAACAAGCCGGCATCACGCGCCAAAGACGGGCGTTCATCATTCGCAACGGACGCCTCGATCCGGATTGGGCCGATACGAAGCGGCAAACCCTGAGCATCGCCGAGCGCGCCGTAACGTCCTTGATTCAGAGTCAAGGTGTCGGCGATCTCTATCGCATCTATGCCACGACGCAAAGGGATGGGGTCGACTTCAATCTGGCCTTCATTCCCCCGACCTTCGACGTGCCGCAGACCGAGCAGTTCGACCGGCACTACATGAATGAACTATTTAACCTCGGCTACGAACTCGGCCGGACGGGGAATGCATGGGTGAAAACTCCGCCTGGATACTAGGCTCCTGACCGGCAGCTAGCACGAGAGGTTGCGAAACCGCTCCGATCCGGTCGGGTCGCATCACGCTGCTAAGCCGTATTCAGCTTTCGGCCGTCGCCAGCGCCGGCCGTTGCGCCCGCGGCGTGCGGCCGACGCCGATGCGCAGGCTCAACAGCGCCGCAACCATGCACAATCCGCCGGCGCCGACGAAGGCTGCGTTGTAGTTGCCGATGTCGGTGTGCAGCAGGCCGGCGCCATAGGCCGCCGCGGCCGATCCCACCTGGTGCATCACCATGATCCAGCCATACATCATGCCGGCGTTCTCGACGCCGAAGGCGTTGGCTGCGAGCCGCACGGTCGGCGGCACCGTCGCGATCCAGTCGAGGCCATAGAAGATGCCGAACAGCGTCAGGCCCCAGAACGACAGGTCGAACGCATAGGGCAGGAACAGCAGCGACACGCCCCTGAGCGCGTAATACCAGAACAATAGGTATCGGCTGTCGAACCGGTCGGTGAGCCACCCCGACGCCGTCGTGCCGAGGAAATTGAACACGCCCATGAAGGCGATCAGGCCCGCTGCGGTCGTCTCGGGAATGCCGTGATCGACGCAGGCAGGAATGAAATGCGTGCCGATGAGGCCGATGGTGCTGGCGCCGCAGACGAAGAACCCTGCCGACAGCAGCCAGAAATCGCGGTGGCCGATGCCCAGGCCCAGCCCCGCCATCGCCGCCGACAGCGGATTGATCCGCGCCGGCACGATCGCCGGTGCATCCGGCGCCGCGCCATAGGCACGCAAGCCCATCTCCGCCGGATGGTCGCGCATCAGCAGCCAGGCAAGCGGAATGATCGCTGCCACCGCCGCCGCGCCGACGAATACCGACGCCCGCCAGCCAAAATGCGTCACGATGCCGGCGAGCAGCGGCAGGAAAATCAGCTGCCCGGCCGCCGTACTGCCGGTGAGGAATCCCATCACCACGCCGCGGCGCGCGACGAACCAGCGGTTCGCCACCATCGCCGCCATCACCATCGCCGCAGCACCTGTGCCGCTGCCGAGCGCCACGCCCCACAACGGCCACAGGTTCCATGGCGTTGTGATGAACGGCGTGAAGCCGACGCCGACCAGCGTCAGCAGCAGCGCGCCGACCAGCGTCTTGCGCAAGCCGAAACGGTCGATGCAGCCGGCGGAAAACGGCCCGACCAGGCCATAGAGCAGAAGCTGGATCGCGATGGCTAATGAGATCGTCGCGCGGCTCCAGCCGAATTCATTCTCCAGCGGCACGATCAGCACGGTTGGCGCCGAGCGCATGCCCGCCGCTACCGTCAACGCGACGAAGCTCATGCCGACGACGACCCAGCCGTAATGAATCCTCGTCCGCCCGATTTGCGCTTGCGCTTCAGCCATCGCGATATCCCTCGACGGTGCAGGGTAAGGGTGCGCGATTGCCCGGCGCGACACATGCTTGTGCATGCCTCGTTTGCGAAAGCGGTAGCGGGCGGGCCAGCGCGCCTTTTTCCCTGCAAATCTCTTTGCAATCCGCGACGCCGCTGGCGTCTTCGCCGGCTCACCTCGATTGCTGATCGCGGATTGGATGCCGCAGTTTCGGCGAGCAGATTAGCGGCGTTCGCGCGGCGGACCGGCGTTGTAACGGATCACGGTTTCCGTCTTGGCGACCGGCTGATCCGGCGGTTCCAGCTTCTTGCAGCGCGGGCACTGGAATCTTTCATGGCCGCGCGCGTTTAATCCGACGCTCAGCATGATCTGCGGCGGAAACGTGCAGTGGCAGAGGTGATAGCCGAGCACCTGGGCAATCTGAACCTCGCCAAGCTTGATCTCGCGATCCGCCCGCTCCAGCGATTCGATGATCGTCTGCCGCGTGGTGTCCGGCAGAATGTTTTTGGCGTCCTTGATAAGTTCGAGCACGGATCGAACGGTGTCCATGCCGTTCTTGATGCCGGCAAGCGCGCTGGTAACGGTGGCGCCGTCGGTGGTCATGATATCGCACCCCCCAATGCTCGCGACCTTAATATTAGTAGTTTATCACAATAGAACGGCATTGATCCGGCTCAATCGGCTAGTGCGGGCGGGTCGTCATACTGGGATATGCGAATCGTCCGCAGGCGCGCGCAATCCGCCGATTTTTGTTGAAACCATTTTTCGCGCAACGCTTGCCGTTAGCGATCGCACGCTGCGGACGCCGGCTGTTTTATGACCGCCGCTTGGCGCGTTTGGTGGGAACCGCGGCGAGTGGATCGTCCGGCCACGGATGTTTCGGATAGCGTCCACGCATCTCGCCGCGCACTTGCGGATAGGGGTTGCGCCAGAAGCCGGCGAGGTCCTGCGTCACGGCCAGCGGCCGCCCCGCTGGCGACAATAAGTGGACCTGCAATTTGACGCGGCCGTCGGCGACTGCCGGACTTTGGCGCGCGCCGAACATCTCCTGAAGTTTCACCGCCAGCACCGGCGTCGCGCCGGAATAGTCGATAGCGATGCGCGAGCCGCTTGGCGCGGTGACGTGCGTCGGCGCCAATCGATCGAGCGCACGGCGCTGCTCGTAGGAAAGCCGCGCTGCCAAAATCTCCGCCAAGTCCAATCCTGCGAGCTGCGCGCGCCGCGTGACGCCCGATAGATAAGGCGCCAGCCAATCGTCGAGGCTCGCCAGCAGCGCCGCATCCGACCAGTCGGGCCACGCTTCGCTGTCGAGCCGCCGCAAGAACGCGACCCGCGCACGCAAGCTCTCGGCCTCCTTGCTCCACGGCAGCGCATTGAGGCCGAGCGCGTGAATTCCCTCCACCATCGCCGCCGCTACCTGCACCGGATCGGCCTTGGCCAACGGCTTGTCGTCCAGCACCAGCGCGCCGAGCATCGAACGCCGCCGCACCAGCACTGCTTCCGCGCGCGCATCCCAGGCGATCGCATCGCTGGTTGCGATCAAATCCCCGAAATCGTCCTCGATCTCGTCGCGCGTCAATTTCGCGGCAAGGAAAATCCGCGCGTTGCGTTGCGCGCCGTCGAGATCGGCCACCGCAAGGAACTCGGCGCTTGCCAACGGATCGCCCGCCGGCAATTCCGCGCCTTTGCCGTTGGCGAGCAGAAACTGGCCCGCTGCGCCCGGCCGCTTCTGCGCGACGCGGTCAGGATAGGCGAGCGCCAGCAGCCGTCCGGTTTCGCCCGCATCGAATCCGTCGCTGCTGATGCGAAGGCGCTGGCGCAGCTGTCGCGCCGCATCGCGCGCGCGTTCGAGCCCGCCGCGGTCGAGCACCATGCCCGGCGGCAGGTGCTTGGCCGCGCCGCGCTCGGCCATCAGCTCGACGCGAAGGCGGAAATCCGCGTCGCGCGCCGCCGGCGCCGCGCGCAGTACGTCGCGCTCCATCAGCAGCGCCGCGATCGCGCAGGCGAGCGCGCCGTCGCCGCGCTCCTTTCCCCGCAAAACCATGTGCGCCAGCCGCGGATGCAGGCCGAGCCTGGCCATCGCCTTGCCGTGCACGGTGATTTTGCCCTTGGCGTCGAGCGCATCCAATTCGCGCAATAGGTTTTGCGCTTCGGCATAAGCGGCTTCCGGCGGCGGATCGAGAAACGACAGCGCGCGCGGATCGTTCGCACCCCACTGCGCCAGCGCAAGCGCCAGCGGCGCGAGATCGGCTTGTAGCATCTCCGGCGCATTGAACGGCGCGAGCTGCATGTCCTCGCGTGCCGGCCACAGGCGATAGGCGACACCGGGCTCGAGCCGCCCGGCGCGGCCGCTGCGCTGTTTGGCCGACGCCTGCGATACGCGCAGCGTCACAAGCCTCGTCATGCCACTGGCCGGATCGAAGCGCGGTGCGCGCATCAGGCCGCCGTCGATCACCACACGGATGCCTTCGATGGTCAGGCTGGTCTCGGCGATCGACGTCGCGAGCACCACCTTGCGCTTTCCGGGCGGCGCCGGCTTGATCGCCTCGTCCTGCGCCGCCGGCGGCAAATCGCCATAGAGCGGCGCGACGGTTACGCCCCCGGGCAATTCCCCATCCTCCAGCAAGCGCGCGACGCGGCGGATTTCGGCACCGCCCGGCAGAAAGACGAGAACGCTGCCGCTGTCGTCGGCGAGCGCGCGGCGCACGGCCGTCGCGACCGCGGTCTCGAACCGCTCGGGCGCGGGACGATCCAAATTCCGGATTTCGACCGGAAACATCTTGCCCTGGCTGGCGATCACTGGCGCATCGCCGAGTAGCGCCGCAACCTTGCCGCCGTCGAGCGTTGCTGACATCACCAGCAGCCGGAGGTCCGGTCGCAAATGCCGCCGCGTTTCGAGCGCCAGCGCCAGGCCGAGATCGGCTTCAAGGCTGCGCTCGTGGAATTCGTCGAAGATCAGGCCGCCGACGCCATCGAGCGCCGGATCATCCTCGATCATGCGCGGCAGGATGCCTTCGGTCAGAACTTCGATCCGCGTCATGGGCCCGACGCGGGTTTCGAGCCGCGTGCGGAAGCCCACGGTATCGCCGGCGCTTTCGCCGAGCAGGCTCGCCATCCGCCGCGCCGCCGCCCGCGTCGCCAGCCGCCGCGGCTCCAGCATCAAAAGCTTTTTCCCCGTGAGCCACGCCGCGTCGAGCAGCGCCAACGGCACCAGCGTCGTCTTGCCGGCGCCGGGCGGCGCTTCCAATACCGCGACGCCGCCCCCGGCCAGCGCCGCGGTCAGTTTGGGCAGCGCCTCGGCGACCGGCAGATCGCGGGCCGCGGCGGCAAGATCGAAGTGCGCGCTCAAAGTCCGGTGACGAACTTCGCCATTACCACGATGATCGCCACCTGCATCGCGCCTTGCAGCGCCGTGTGATGGACGTAGCGGCGCATCAGCCGCTTGATCCGCTCGCCGTCGGGCTGCGGCTTTTGCATCTCGAAGCAGACCATCAAATTCGTCGGCATCAGGATGCCGAGGCCCTGCACCGTGAGGATCGCGATGATGATCAGCGCCGCATCGACCCACAAATGCGCCGGGTATTCCACGTCGAGAAAGCCGAGCTGTTTCGCCAGGAAATATCCGGCAGTGCCGGTGACGATCGCGAGCGTCGGCATCAGGAACAGCATGCGAGGAATGAGGCGAATGGCGATGGCGCGCCGCGCCGGCACGTCGGTCTGGCGCAGCACCGGTCCGATGACGAAGCCCATGAAGATGTCGATGCCGGTCCACATCACGCCCGACATGACGTGGACGAAGTTGAGGAAGAACGCGTTGCCGGCGACGATGGCGCCGACCATCACCGCCAGCGCCAGGGCGACCCAGCGCAGGTTCCACCAGTTGATGAGCTGCGTGTCGCCGCCGGCGGCGAGCTGGGTGGCCGTCATGTGCCGATCATAGCGCAAAGCGGGCGGCCGCAAGAGCCATGCTTGCCGCCGTCGCATTTCGCCCGCCATACTCGCGGCGCATGAACTTACGGGTGCTGCTGGCCATTATCGCCGCCGTGATCGCCGTGATCCTGGTGTCGCAGCTGTTGTTCGCGTTTCATGATTGGAACCGGCAGCAGACGTGCGCCACTGGCGGCGGCCGCAACTGCGCACCATCTATAAGGCTGAATCAGCAATAGGCGAGGCGACCATGGGCGACGCGACCAGCAAAACCGGCAAGGCGGCGGACAAGACCGACGCCGAATGGCAGGCACAGCTCACGCCCGAGCAGTTCCGAATTGCGCGCAAAAAAGGCACCGAGCGCGCCTTCACCGGCCAATACTGGGACTCGCACACGCCCGGCACCTATGTCTGCGTCTGCTGCGGCGAGCCGCTGTTCTCTTCGGACACCAAATTCGATTCCGGCTCCGGCTGGCCGAGCTTCTATCAGCCGATGGACAAGGACGCGGTGAAGGCTGCCGACGACAACAGCTTCTTCATGAAACGCACCGAAGTGATGTGCGCCAAGTGCGACGCGCATCTCGGCCACATCTTCCCCGATGGGCCGAAGCCGACCGGCCTGCGCTACTGCATCAACTCGGCGTCGCTCAAGTTGATGCCGAAGGACGAGAAGAAGTAGTCCAATCGTCGGCGATCGGCGCCAGCCTATCCTGATCTGATCATGCTCCGCGCCAGAGCTGGAGCGTCGACGAAGCGATAGCACCATGGTGCCGTTCGCGTGTATAGCTTCTACGGCGCCACTCCGGCGAACGGACTCTATAAAAGCGATGCCGCTCACCCAACTTCCGATTCTGAAGCGACTCATCCCAAGCCTGCGCAAGCGCATTTCGCGGCACTCTTCGTGGCCTGGTGATAATGGCGTCGTGAGACGGAACGGGGCGCTGTTTCTCGTTAACATGCGAAATGCGTTCGACCGGGTGTTGGTCACACACGGCGGCTTTGAACAAGAACAGATCACTTACTTTCTTAACAACATCCGGGACCGCGGCTGCGACGTGTTTCTCGACATCGGGGCCAATGTGGGCGCGTATTCGATATTCGTCGCCCAACAAACAAGCTGCAAAACGATTATTGCCTTTGAGCCGGACTCGCGCAGCTTTATTCGGCTGCGGGCCAATGCATTGTTGAACGGACTCGTTGAAGTAATCGACGCTCGTCAGGTTGCGGTCACGGATAAAAATGGATCCGTACCGTTCGCCTATGGGCCTGATGATTATGATGTCGTGTCCAAGGTCAGTGACGAACCGCAGCCTCAGTCCGTCCCGGCCATTCGCCTGGATGACGCGGTGTCCTTCACTGGCCGGCGCATCGCGATGAAGATCGATATTGAGGGCCACGAACGCGTTGCGCTAGGCGGAATGCGAAAGCTGTTACAAAACAATCAATGCTTCATGCAGGTCGAGTGTTTCGAGCCGAACTTTTTGGCGTTCAAATCTGACATTGAGGCGATCGGTTACAAATACGTCCACCAGTTTGGGTACGATCGCTACTTTTCTAACGCGTGACCAAGACGTCGGCACGTCCCGGCTTGTGATGATCGCGGCAATATTCGCATCCACACAAACGGCGTTGTCAGAACCGTTCAAGTCGGGGCCGCTTGTTTCATCTCTCGCCCCGGTGAAAGGGCGATCACGCCGGCGCTGATGATTGCGCTCGGCGGCTAGCTCCCAACCCGCAGCGTCGCGACCAGGCCCTTGAGGCAGGCGATCACGCTCAAGGCCGTGATCCGTCCGGTCTTGGGATTTTCCGACGGCACGTTCTCGATCTTCATCGCGAAGCGCGCGCTGTCGGCGTCGACCTCGATCGTATGGGTGTTGCGCGTGACCGTCGGATCGGCCCAGATCTCCAGTGTCGTGCGGTCGGGACCGATGCCGGCCAATGACAGCGCCGCCGCGACGTTGACGTTGGCCGGAAACCCCGCCGCGCCGTCGCGCGCGCTGCCTTCAAAGACCTTTTTCGGAGCCGTGAGTTCCGCGACCGAGATGCCGCGCGCGGCGAGATAGGGCGCGCCTTCGAGTCCGGCCGGCGGCTTGCGCGTCACCATGCGGACGCTGCGGATTTCGCCTTCGGCGGCGGCGCGCACCGCGTCGAGGCCGATCAGCGCGCCGGTCGGCACGACGATGCGCGCGCCCGTCTTCCTCGCGCGCTCGACCAGATCGAAATTCGTCAGCAGGGCGCCGGCAGAAAGCACGACGAGAATTCGCCGCCGCTTGATCGCCGGCTCGGCGACGCTGCGGAACGCGGCCGCCGGCAGGCATTCGACGACGATGTCGGCGCGTCGCGCCAAATCCGGTAACGTCACGACAGCCGCCCTGATCCCCGCCGCTTTCAGCCGCGCCGCTGCCGTTTTTTTATCGCGCGCCGACACCGCGGCGAGCTTGAGGCCGGGAATCCCGGCGGCGAGGCGCTTGGCGACCTCCATGCCGATCGCGCCCAGACCGGCGATGCCGACCGTCAGCCTCTTGCCTCGCTTGCGCCGCATGGGCACCCTGCCTCCGGCGCACACGATTGCAGAACGGGCGCGAATGGGCGAGGCCGAAGATTTCACCGGCACCATGGCGGTCCTGCCGGCGCACCGCATCGATGCCGCGCGCCTCGCTGATTGGCTGCGCGCCAATGTCGAAGGTTTTTCCGGTGCGCCTGCCATCGAACAATTCAAAGGCGGCCAGTCCAATCCGACCTATCGCCTCGAAGCCGGCGGCCGGCGCTATGTGCTGCGGCGCAAGCCGCCGGGCAAGCTGCTGCCGTCGGCGCACGCCGTCGATCGCGAGTTCCGCGTCATCAGCGCGCTGGCGCCGACCGGCTTCCCCGTGCCGCGCACCTATGCGCTTTGCCTCGACGACAGCATCATC
>DASQGX010000073.1:0-8703 GCA_035632395.1 Allostellaceae bacterium | reverse complement strand
GCTTCGAAATTGGCGGCGAACGCCGCGTCGGGCTCGCTTTCCGCCTTGTCGACGGCGGTGTAGGCGGCGGTATTGATGATCACGGCAGGCTGCAGGCTGCGTACCAAGCTGATCACCAAATCCTGATTCTCGATGTCGATCTCGCGCCCGACGTAAAACGGCGTGACATCCCACGGCCACGGCGCGATCGCCAGTTCGCGCGCCAGCTGGCTCCCCTTGCCGAGAACGAGCGCGGTGCGGCTCATGGCGCCACTGCGGCGGACAAGTTTTGCGCCGACACCGCACTCATTGGGCGAATTCCTTGGCCGGCGGGCGGGCAAAGAGATCGGCCCGGCCGACTGTGGCAAGCGCTGGCCACGCCGCGTCTTTCGACGAGACCACTGCGTGTTGCGACACGGCGGGCCAGCGGATGCCGAGCGCGGGATCGTCCCATCGGATACCGCGCTCGTACGACGGCGCATAAACCGTCGAGACCTTGTAACTGATGATCGTATCGTCGACCAATGTGCAGAACCCGTGCGCGAAACCGGCGGGGATGAACAGTGCGTCGTCACGGCTCGCGTCGAGCCGCACTGTGACATGCCGTCCGAACGTCGGCGACCCGACGCGCAGATCGATGGCGACGTCGAAGATCGCGCCCTGCAGCACGCGCACCAATTTGGCCTGCGCGAACGGTGGCAGTTGATAATGCAGGCCGCGGACCGTGCCGGCGTGGACCGAGCAGGATTCATTGTCCTGCACGAACGCGATATCGATGCCGGCCTCGGCGAAGGCACGGTCGCTGTAGGTTTCGCGAAACCAGCCGCGCCCATCCTGGTAACGGTTACCCGTCACCAGCAGGATGTCGCCGATCCGCTGGCGCGCGACGCGCATCATCGCAGCCAGGCCTTGCGCCAATCGTCGAGATGCTGGTCGAGCATCCAATCGGCGAGCACGACCTCACGCAGGGCCTCGCCATCGCGCCGGCACGCATCGCGGTCGGCCGCCATTTCGCGGATCGCCTTGACCCAATCGCGATGGCGATTCTTGACGCGATGGACGGGCATGCCGCCCTGATACGGCACGATGTCGGTGCATATCACCGGAATGCCGAGCACGCCGTATTCGAGCAGGCGCAGGTTGCTTTTGGCTTCGTTGAACGGATTGAGCTCGAGCGGCGCAACGCCGAGATCGATCCCGAGCGACGCAAGCTTCGCCGGGTACTCCGAGATCGGCACCCAGTCGTGAAATTCCTTCACGAACGGCCGCAGCGCGTCCGGACACATGCCGAAGAAAATCCAATCGACATCCTTGGCCGTCTCCTCGACGACGCTGGCCATCATCTCCAGGTCGCCGAGATGGCCGAGGGCGCCGGCCCAGCCGACGCGCATCCGGCCCTCGTTGCGCGGCTGCTCGCGCAGGCCCTGCCAGCGACCACGTTCGAGCCGGTTGGGCAGGACGACGACCTGATCGCACATTGGGCCATACGCCTTCGCCAACGGTTCGGTGCTGACAACCAGGCGTTCGCACGAGGCGAGCGCGCGGCGCAGGCGCTGGCCGACGTCGCGCGGAATGTTGGGACGATGAATGCTTTTGAGCGGCAGATTGGTGAGCAGATCGTCGAGCTCAAAGACGCGGAAAGCACGACTGTGCCGCTTGATCTCCTCGATCTTCTCGATTTGGTGTTCTTCGATCTGGCGCTGGAACACGATGGTTTCGGGCTCAATGCGCGCATATTCGGGCGGCATCATGAGGCGCATCGTCTCACAGGAGTGCAGCACGCCGGCGTCGAACAGGACGCGGCTTGGTGCGATGATCCGATACTCACCGCAGGCGTCGCGATCGGCGGCGTGGGCGATAACGCGCGGCCGCGGCCGGAATTCGGGGCTCCAGCAGCGCATGCGATCGGCTTCGATGTCGAAACCGGTGCCGACCGACGACAGGTTGGGATTGTATGCCGGATCGAAGGCAATCACCGGCATCCAGCGATCGTACATCGCGTCGCGCTCGCGATTGAGGCGCGCACGCTGCTCGGCAGTGGGCTCCTTGCGCGCCCGGTCGCGCCGGCTGACGCCGGATTCGTGCATCAGCCGCGCATACGGCGTCCAGACGACGAGGTAACCGGCACGGCGGACTTTCAGGCAGTAATCGATGTCCTGGTAATTGTCGTGCAGCACTTCGGCATCGAGACCGCCAACCTCCTCATAGAGCGCGCGGCGCGTCAGCAGGCAGGCGCCAGTGACAGCTGAAAAATCTTGCACGGCAGTAAGCCGGCCCCAATAGCCCGGCGCATTCGGCGGCTGGCCGATATACGGATGATCGGCCGGCGCGCCCCAGCCGACGCCCATGATCACGCCGCCATGCTGGATCGTGTGATTGGGGAAGTGCAGCTTGGCGCCGACGACGCCGACATCGGGCCGACGCGCGTGCATCATCATCTCGCTGAGCCAATCCGGTTCGATAATCGCGGTATCGTTGTTGAGCAGGCAGACGTATTCGCCGCGCGCTTCTTCGCGCACGGCGCGGTTGTTCATCGCCGAGAAATTGAACGGGCCTGGATGACGGATGACACGCAGACGCGAGGCGATTTCACCGCGACGCGCCTCAATCAGATCGAGGTACTCACGGGCGTCACGCGCGGTGCTGTCGTTGTCGATGATGATGATTTCGTAGTTGGCGTAACTCGTCTTGGCGAGAAGTGTCTCGACACATTCCTTGAGGAGATGCAGGCGGTCGCGCGTCGGGATGATGATGGAGACAAGTGGATCGGGTCCGGCGTGGCGATAGCGCACGCGGAATTGCGTCGGTACGGCGCCGGATTCGACAGTCGCGTCGATGCCGAGGCGCTGCAAATGCGCGGCGACGGCGCGCGGGCCTTCGGCGATGATTTCCTGGATCGGGCGCCGCGTGCGACCGCTGCCAACCAGACGATGATAGAGCACGTCGGCGACATGACCGAAGCCCTTGGCGCCCTGACGTTCGGCCACGCGCAAAGCCAGATCGTATTCCTCGAGCCCGTCGCGTTCGGGATTGAAGCCGCCCATTGCCGCGAATTCGGCCGGCCGGACGACCATCAGGCCGCCGACATAGGGCATGCTGCGCATTAGATCGATGTTGAAGTCGGGCTTGAACTGCGGATTGGAGCGCTGCCCCTGCCCGTCGATCCGATCCTCGTCGGAGTAGATTGCGGCCCAGTCGGCGTGACGAAAGCCGGCGTCGGCGAGCGCGAACAGCGCGTGCGGCGCCAGTTGGTCACCGGCATCGATAAGTCCGATCCAGTCGGCGCCAGTGTCGCGCAGCAGCCGATTGAGCGCCGCCATCGGCCGCTCGCCGGTGGACAGCTGCCAGACGATGCGGGGATCGGCGGCGATCCCGAGCGGCGCCGGATTCGCGGCAACGACGACCAATCGCCAGTCGCCGACCGTCAGCGCCTGCAGCGATGCGACGGTTCGCGCGACGTTGCTTTCGATACCTTCCGGCACCGATATGCCGAACACGAAACGCGGCATGCGCGGCCATTGCGCGACGCGTTCGGCGACCCAGTCGGCACGGCCGGCTGCCGTTTTGGCGAAGCCTTCCATCCACTTGGCGTAGGCGTCGGCGGCGGTGAGCGTCGCCAGCGGACCGCGGCCGTACTTGCGGATGGAGGCCTGCAACTCGCGCAGCTCGGTATCTTTGCGCGATACCGATTCGCGCAGCTCGGTATTGACGTGTTCCAGACGTGCGATCTCGTCGCGCATCGCTTCGCGCGACAGGCCGCTTTCGGCTGCAGCAGATGCGCCGGCCAGGCGGCCCCAAACCTGATCGGCCCGCTCGATCTCGCCGGCGACGCGATCACACTCCGCGGTTTGACATTCGTGGGCGCGCAAGGCGCCGTAAACCGACCGCACCCAGCCGCCGAAATCGTCGACGCCGTTCGCGTCTGCCCCGCTTTTCGGCGCTGTCTTATGGTGGCGCAAACCCGGCGATAGAAAGGTCGCGACCGCCTGGTCAACTGCCTGATACGTGTTCGGCCACCGGAGACCGCATTCGGCCGCCACGCGGCCGAACTCCGCCGACCAATTGCGCGGATTCTCGATCAGATCCGGATAGTTGATAATCGTGCGCGGACAGCCACGGGTGGCGCGCTCAGCTTCGAGCATGTGCCGCAGCCACAACAGCGCCGACGCGGCCTTGCTTTTGCGGTCGCGCTTCGCCAGCGACGCGGCGACTTCGGCCGGATGGCGAAGAACCAGCACGAAGTGCGGCGTGATCCGCATCGCACGGAGCAGCGGCAGCCACAGCGGCAACAGACGGCACAGGCGCGGATCCTTAAGGCCCCACAACGGCGCCGCGCCGAACTCGTGTTCGACGATCGCCCGCAACCGGTGCGCCGCGCTCACGGCCGCCGGATTTTTCATCCAGTCCGGCGGCAGCGCCCGGACATCGTCCCAACTCGAACCGAGCGTCTCGAGCAGTTGATGGTGCTCCTGCACGATGCCCGTGTGTTCCCAATAGCCGCGTTCGTTGTCTGGCGACGCCGCCATCAGTCCGGTGCCAAGCTCGACGCCCAGCAAATTGAGCACGCGGGTCACGGCGGAGGTGCCGCTACGGTGCATGCCGAGTATGAAAACAGCGCGCCGTTCGGTTGGCGCGCTGTCCGGCCGCGCCTCTAGCGCGGCGGGTTTCGCGGGGCCGACCTCGAGGTCGGCGATTGCAGTCATCGCGTCCATCGGTCTTGTTACTTGTTCCAGCGTTCGCTTTCCGGAATATAGCGAGTTTCCGTTTTTTGGCAATTCCAAAGACAGGAAAATGCCTACACGCGGATCGCCGGCGGCAAGTCGGCTAAATATATTTAAAAAGTGACAGGCCGCTGATTTTGCCGAATGCCGCCTGCGCCGCCTGCAGTGCAGTGACGCCTTCGCTGAACTGGGCCATCACATTGGGCAGGCTCGCGCTCTGAATGCTGGCGAGATTGGCCTGATCGGTGGTGGTGACGGCATTGTCCTGGTTCTGGACTGCGTTGATCTCGCTCAGGCTGGTGCCGAGCGACGCTTCGGCCGACAGCACGCTCGTGTGAACCTGGTTAAGCGTCGCTAACGCATCCTGGATCAGCTGATCGGCGCGCGCGCGCGTGCCGCTGGCGCCGTCGACCGGCGCCTGCAGCGCCGCGATCACGTTCTGTAGCGCCTGGAAGGCGCTGGTCGTCTGGCTGGTGCGCACCATGAAATGGTCGCCGACTGCCGGCGTGCCGCTGAACGTGATGTCCATACCACCGAATGACAGCGCCGCACTAGAGCTGTTGTAGGAACCCGATGCAACGGTGCCGCTACTGGCGATGAACGAGGCGCTGCCGGGCGCACCCTTGCCGCTCGCGATGGAATAGTTGAGCGCGCCGCCCGCGCCGGCTGTAAACGAGACCTCGAACTGCGTATTCGCGAGATGTTCCGAATTAACCAGCGTCGCATTGAGCACGCCACCGAGCGCCGCCACGCCAGTACCGGTGTTGGTGCCCGAGGCCGCCACCGCGAAGCTGCCGTTGCCGTCCGGCACCTGCATGAAGACGGATTGGCCCGAGACGGCGACCGGCACCAGCAACGAAGGGCCGATCTCGATCTGATCCACGCCGGCATCGCCTTTGAAGACGACTTGGCCGGTCGGCGTCATCTGGAACGGCGCGTTGGTGGCCTGCGATCCGCCGAAAATGTATTGACCATTGGACAATTGCGTATTGGCGAGCTGCACAAGCTCCTGCAGCGAGCCCTGCACGGAGTTCGCGAGCGCCGAGCGGTCGGCGCTGCTGGCAGTGGCGCTTGCACCTTGCAATGCCGTCGATTGAACCTGGTTCAGCAGGTTGTCGACCTGGTTCAAGACGCTCAACGTCTCGTTCATGTTGCTCGACACCGCCTGGGCGTTGTTGGCATTGGTCGAGATCTCGTCGATCTGGTTGGCAGTATCGAGTATCGTGGCAGCCGCGGACGGATTGTCGGTCGCATTGACTACCGACTGCCCGCTGGCGATCTGCTGGTTGAGGTTGCTGACGGTCGATTGCTGAGCCAGCATGTCGTTGAGCGTGCCGAGGAAAAATTCGTTGGTGCTGATCCGCATCGCCGGCTCCTTTATCCGTGCATCGCCGTGAGCAGTGACGAGATCAGCGACTGGATCGTGCCGATGACCTGCGCGTTGGCCTGGTAGGCCTGCTGTAGCTGAACCAAATTGGCCGCCTCTTCGTCGAGATTAACGCCGGAAATCGACTGCTCGGTGCTTTGCGCCCGGGTGAAGACCGATTGCGCTGCCTGCCCCGCTGCCGTCGCCTCGGCACCACGGTCGCCAATATCAGTCACCATCTTGGTATAGGCGTCGCTCAACGTCTGGCCGGAGAGCAGATCGGCCGTCTGCAAACTCGCCATCGCCACCATATTGCCGTTGCTGCCCGTGCCGCCGGGCGTCAGCACGAAACTGTCGCCGGTCACGGGCGTTCCGGCCGACAGCGTCAGCGTGGCCACTTCGCCGGCAGGCGCGGGCGGCGATGGATAAGCGACCGCAACTTCGGCGCCGTTGACGCTGCTATAGGTGCCCGATGCAATGACGACATTGCTGCTATTGAGTACGTTGAATGTCGTCGCCGACGTGAATTTGACGCTCAACTGCTGACCGAAATCGGCCGAGGGAATGATCACCGTGCCGGCGGGCAGCGAACCGCTCAGGGTCGGCGCGTCGGCTGTCATTGTGACGTTGCCGACATTGGTGTTGCTGATCCCGCCGCTGGCCATGACCCCGGCCGTCGCCACATAGGGTGCCGCCGCGGCAATCGCCGACGGATCGGTGGTGGTCACCGCGATCTGACCGGCGGCATCGAGCGTCGGCTCGATCTCGAAAGTATCGCCGACATTTGCGGCGCCCGTGACGTTGATCGACATGCCGTCGAGGGACAGCGTGGGGCCGGCGCCGAGCGATGTGGTCTGACCAGTTTGGACATTAACCGCCTGATAGCCGCCGGCGATGCGCGTCAGGATATAGTCGCCGGGCGTGAAGGCATTTGGATTGGTAATCGTCGCCGTGGCCGTGGCCGCGCCAGTGTTGGCAATGCCGGCATAGACCACCGGCGCCGGCACCGAGAACAACGCCTTACCGAGCTGGCCATTGAGATCGAGGCCGAGAGTTTGCTGGCCGTTGATCGCCGAGGCCAAGGCCACGGCAAGGCCGCCGACGCTGTCGTTGGCGCTGGCATATTGCGCGCGCATGCTGAGATAGCCACCAAGCTGGCCGCCGGAGATCCGGTTGGTCAGGTCCTCGCCGTTCGGCGAATATTTCACCGCCAGGGTGCCGTCATTGTAGCCGCCGGACGCGGCCGAGAGATTGTAGGACGTGGCGCCGTTGACCAGTGCCATGCCGCCCGCTAGGTAGACGTCCATTGTGCCGCTGGCACCCGCCGAGATCGTGATTCCGACCTGCTCGCCGAGTTGCTGCACAAGCTGGTCCGCCTGGTCGATGAGGCTGTTGGTCGCCGAGTCCGATGGGCCGGCGTTGCTGAGGATGTCTTTATTGATCTGCGCGATCTGGGTGGCGAAGTTGTTGATCTGCGCCACCGACTGCGTGATTTGGCCGTTGACCGTATTGATATTGGTCGTCAACTGGCTGCCGACCGATTGGAACAGCGAGACCACCCGCTGCGCGCTGCTGAGGAAGGCGTCGCGGTTGGACAGGTTCGCCGGGTCCTGCGCCACCGTATTGGCGGCCGTGAACAGGCTACCAATGATATTGCCCAGGCCGCCGGCGCCGCCCGACGCCAGCGGAAACACGGACGACAGCGAGCTCGTACCAGACGACACCACTTGCGCCGCCTGATTGACGGAATCCGCCTGCACCATCTCCTGATAGACGTATTGGTCGAAGCTGCGCTGGATTGACACTACGGACGTGCCGGTGCCGGTGCCGCCGATCGGTCCAGTGGTGCCGATGGTTTCGATCTGATTGAGCCCCTCGACGGCGTAGCCCGGCGTGTTGACGTTCGAGGTGTTGTTGGCCTCGGTCGCCATGCCTTCCTGCGCCGCAAGCAGGCCTGAAAGCGCGCTGTCGAGAACCTGGTTGATGCCGCCCATGTTCAGCCCCGCCCAAGAACCCGGCCGCTGGAAAAACCCTTCATGCCCGAATTCATGCCCTCGCCGCGCACCGCCTTGACGTCGGAACGCAGTTGGTCGGCGCGCACCTCGACCGTCGGCAATGCGTCGCCGATTTCGCGCGCCAGCGCCTGCGCCGCCTCGTCCAAGCCGCGGTCGGCTGCCGCGCCACGGCGGCGGCGCTCGGCATCGAGGCTCATCAGCTCATCGATATATTGGCGGCGGCGGGCAATCAGCGCGAAGACGAATCCGATCGGCCAACGCTCAAGGCGGCCATCGCGCTCAAGCCGGAAGAGCCGTAACAGGCGATGCATCATGCGCCGCTCCTGCTCAACCATCGGATCGCGGCTCATGCGGCGTTGCCTCCAGTAGCCGCCTGCGCAACCGTGGTGCCGGCCGACGTGGAAATGGCGGCGGTGATCATGGGGCTGCCGGCGACGGCCGCCAGCTTGCTCGCATAATCCGGATCGGTCGCATAGCCGCCGGCGGCCAGCGCCTGTCCATAGGCCAATGGGTCGCTGCCGGAACCGACCGCGCCGCGATAGCGCGCGTTGTGCGCGATCAACTGGACGTAATCGGCGACCGCCGCCGCCAGGCTGGGATAAGCGCGGAACGCGGTGGTTTC
>DASQGX010000072.1:0-2063 GCA_035632395.1 Allostellaceae bacterium | reverse complement strand
CTATATCGCGCGCCGGTTGGTCCTCCGCGATCTCGAATATGTCAATCCGTTCCGGACGCTAGCCGATGAGGTGCCCGAGGCACGCGCCAACATGGGCGAATACACGCTCGTCGTTGCCGGCGCGACCTTCGCCGGCAAGCCCGGCTTCATCGTGCTCGCGGATCGCGCCGATATGCTGCGCGGCGATGTCGCCAACGGCGAAAGCCTGCAGGACCATTCCTGCGCAGTGGCTCACGCCACCAAATAGTGCACGCTGAAGCGGCTCTCGGAATCAGTCCAGCAGTCGAGCGGCTTGAAGCCGGCACGCGCCGCCAGACGGCGGAACTCGTCGACGGTGAATTTGTAGGAATATTCGACGTGCATGCGCTCGTCGGCGACGAAGGCGATGCGCCGCCCCGATATTGTGACAAGCTGGTCCATCAGGCTGCGGATGTAGATTTCGATACGGCCAGCGGCCTCGTTGTAGAACGCTTCGTGTGCGAAGCGCTTCAGGTTGAAGTCGGCACCGAGCTCGCGGTTCATGCGCGCCAGCAGGTTGAGCGTGAACTGCGCGGTAACGCCCGCGGCGTCGTTGTACGCAGCGTGCAATACGCGCGGATCCTTTTTGAGATCGGCGCCGACGATCATCGCGCCGCCCGGCCCCAAAAGCTGGCGGCAGCCGCGCAGGAAACGCACCGCCTCGTCCGGCATCAGGTTGCCGATCGTCGAGCCCGGAAAGAATCCGATGCGGCGATCGCGCGTCGTCGCAACCAGCGCCGGCAAGCGCGACGGATCCATATAATCGGCGCAGACCGCGATTACTTCGAGGACCGGAAAATCGGCGGCGATCGCCGACGCCGCCGTTTGCAGCATCGTGCCCGAAATATCGATCGGTACGTAGGACGAGGGCTTGTCGAGCGCCTCGAGCAGCAGCCGCACCTTGGTGCTGGCGCCGCTGCCAAACTCGATCAGCCGCGCGCGCGGGCCGATGCGCGCCGCGATCTCGCCGGCGCGCCCGGCCAGCAGCGCGGTCTCGGCGCGCGTGACATAATACTCCGGCAGCGCGCAGATGCGCTCGAACAACGTCGAGCCCGGCGCGTCGTAGAGAAAGCGGCACGGTATCGCCTTGCGGTGACGCGTCAGGCCGGCAACCGCGACGTCGCGGAAGCTTTCCTCGCGCGGCGCAAAATCGAGATAGGCCGCGAGCGTTCCGTTGGGCATCAGCCATCCTCCGCCAGACGGATCCCGCCGAAGCACCAGCGCGCGGCGGGCGGATAGAAATTGCGGTAGCTGGCGCGCACATGGCCGGCCGGCGTCACGGCGCAGCCGCCTTTGAGCACCATCTGACCCGACATGAATTTGCCGTTGTATTCGCCGATGGCGCCTTCGGGTGCGCGGAAGCCCGGATAAGGCGCATAGGCGCTTTGCGTCCATTCCCAGCAATCGCCGAACATTTGAAGGAGCGCCGGTGCGGGTGGCGTTGCGCTCATCTCAACATTCACCCCCTCCCTAACCCTCCCCCCTCGAGGGGGAGGGTATGGGTGGGGGGCATCGCCGTTCGGCGTAGCTAGGCCGGTTGTGGATCTATCCACGTGCGCGGGTATCGGATGCAAGGCGCCGCTGTCGAGGAAATTGCCTTCGACCGCGAGATCGGCGGCGGCGATTTCCCATTCGGCTTCGGTCGGCAGCCGGCGGCCGGCCCAACGCGCGAAGGCGTCGGCCTCGTAGTGGCTGACATGCACCACCGGCGCGGACGGATCGAGCGGCAAGAGGCCGGACAAGGTGAATTCGAACCAGCGCTCGGCCCCGTTGATTTTTTCAGCGGGCCGCTGCCAATAAAGCGGCGCCTGCCAGTCGGCGGCATTGACGGCAGCCCAGCCGTCGCTCAACCAGAATTCCGGCCGGCGATAGCCGCCATCGGCGACGAAGGCGAGATATTCACCGTTGGTGACGAGGCGCGTCGCCAGGCGGAACGGCTCGAGCCAAACCTTGTGGCGTGGCCCTTCGTTATCGAACGCGAAGCCGCCGCCCGCGTCGCCGATCTCGACCAGGCCGCCGGAGAGCTGGCGCCATTCGAGCGGCGG
>DASQGX010000071.1:0-4000 GCA_035632395.1 Allostellaceae bacterium | reverse complement strand
CTGCCCAAGAATTCCAAGGTGGTCGAAGGCCGTCACCACCCGGCGCCGTCCGGCGCCAAACGGGTGAAGACCTTCCGCATCTATCGTTGGGACCCCGAAGCCGGCGGCAATCCGCGCATGGACAGCTACGACATCGATCTCGATCAGACCGCGCCGATGGTTCTCGACGCGCTGATCAGGATCAAGAACGAGGTTGATACCACGGTGACGTTCCGCCGCTCGTGCCGCGAAGGCGTCTGCGGCTCGTGCGCGATGAACATCGACGGCACCAACACGCTGGCCTGCGTCAAATACATTGCCGACGTGAAGGGCGACGTCGAAATCTACCCGTTACCCCACCTGCCGGTGATCAAGGACCTGGTGCCAGATATCAGCGCCATGTTCGAGCAGTACACATCGATCCAGCCGTGGCTCAAGAACGACACGCCGCCGCCGGCCGACAGCGAGCGGCTGCAATCGATTGAAGAACGCGCCAAACTCGACGGCCTGTGGGAATGCATCTTGTGTTTCTGCTGCACGGCGGCGTGTCCGAGCCATTGGTGGAATCCGGACAAATATCTCGGCCCGGCGGTATTGCTTCAGGCCGAACGCTGGCTCGCCGACAGCCGCGACACCAAATCCAACGAACGGCTCGATCAGTTCGAGGACCCATTCAAGGTCTATCGCTGCCACACGATCATGAACTGCACGCGCACCTGCCCCAAGAGCCTCAACCCGGCGCAGGCCATCGGAGAAATCAAGAAGAAGCTCGTCGCGCGCGTCTAACGCACTAGAACTCGATCGTACCGTCGATGACGTGATCGAGTCCGATTTCCGGTATGCGCAGCGTCATCTTTGCGGCGACCTTGCCGCGGTTCTTGAGCTTACCCGCATCGATCGCCGCCCGCACCGCGTTCTCGATCTCGCGCTGTGACGTGACGCCGACGACTTTGAGAAATTTGCGCAGTTCGAGGTTGAAACGGTCTTCGTCCATAGGCCGGTTCCTTTCACTCGTGGCATGCCAACTCTGAGCGCATCGTAGACGAGACTGTGTAATCGCGCCGCAATTTTGGCTATGACTGGGCCGTCGATGCAGCCCTCCGGCCAGCCGTCAGCCGCACAGCCGAATTCACAGATGTCCGGTCCGCTTGCGCGTTATGGCGCGCGCGTGGCCGCGGGCGAACTCGTGTTCGATGCAGCGCAGGAACGCGCTGCGGCGAGGCTCGAGATGCTGTGGTCGGCCTTGGTCGACGACCGCATGGCAATTGTTCGGCGCGGTTGGCGTGCGCGCTTGGGTTTGGGCCGTGCGCGAGGCACACCGCCGAAAGGTATCTATCTCTACGGCGGCGTTGGCCGCGGCAAGACCATGCTGATGGACCTGTTCTTCGGCTCGGTCGGCCTGGCCTCGAAGCGGCGCACGCACTTCTATGCCTTCATGGCCGAAGTGCACGACCGCATCCACGCGTTTCCTTCGGACACGGACGATCCGATCCGGCGCGTGGCGGCGGCGTTCGCCAAGGATTCGGTCCTGCTCTGCTTCGACGAGTTTCACGTCACCGACATCGCTGATGCGATGATTCTGGGCCGCCTGTTCGAGGCGCTGCTCGACCTCGGTGTCATCATTGTCGCCACCTCCAATCGCGCACCGAGCGAGCTTTACGAAGGCGGCCTGCAGCGCGAGCGCTTCTTGCCATTCATCGCACTGATCGAGCGTCAGCTCGATATTATCGCGCTCGACAGCGCGCGCGATTACCGCATGGCCCGGCTGATCGGCCGGCAGACCTATTTCACGCCGGCCGACGATCGCGCCTATCGGGCGCTCGAACGCGCGTTCATGGCCTTGACCGACAACACTTCGGCCCATTCCCAGACGCTGACGGTCCTCGGCCACAAACTGATCGTGCCGCGCGCGGCGCGGCGCGTGGCGTGGTTCAGTTTCGCCGAGCTCTGCGGCGGCACGCTTGGGCCGCCCGATTATCTCGAGCTGTGCCGGCGATATCACACCTTTGTCATCGATGGCGTGCCGCGCATGGATCCGACGCGGCGCGACGAAGCCAAGCGCTTCAACATCTTCATCGATACGCTTTACGACGCGCACGGCCGTATCGTGATGTCCGCTGAAATGCCGCCGGACCAACTCTACACCGCGGGTGACGGTGCCTTCGAATTTCAGCGCACGGCCTCGCGGCTGCACGAGATGCAGAGTCGTGAATATATCACTGCGGTTCCGGGTTAAACCGATGTAACCGTCGTCCCCTTGCCGCAGCGGCGAAATCGCGCTAAACCCGCGGCGTTCTGCGCTCTCCGCGCGACCCGCACTGCCCAAAAATGAGGTCCTCGATGGCACGCAATAAGATCGCGCTGGTCGGAGCCGGCCAGATCGGCGGTACGCTCGCTTTGCTCGCCGGCTTGAAGCAGCTTGGCGACGTCGTCCTGTGCGATATCGTCGAGGGCGTGCCGCAAGGCAAGGCGCTCGATTTAATCGAAGCGACCCCGGTCGAAGGCTTCGACGCCCAATATGCCGGCAGCAACGATTATTCCGCAATCGCTGGCGCCGATGTGGTGATCGTCACTGCCGGCGTGCCGCGGAAGCCGGGCATGAGCCGCGACGATCTGATCGGCATCAACGCCAAGGTGATGCGTCAGGTCGGCGCCGCGATCAAAGCGCACGCGCCCAACGCGTTTGTCATCTGCATCACCAATCCACTCGACGTGATGGTTTGGGTGCTGCGCGAAGCGTGTGGCTTGCCGCACCACAAGGTCGTCGGCATGGCCGGCGTGCTCGACAGCGCGCGCTTCCGTTATTTCCTCGCCGACGAATTCAAGGTCTCGGTCGAAGACGTCAGCGCTTTCGTTCTCGGCGGTCACGGCGACAGCATGGTGCCGCTGGCGCGTTACTCGGCAGTCGCCGGCATTCCGCTGCCCGACCTGATCAAGATGGGCTGGGCGACGCAGGAACGCATCGACAAGATCGTCGAGCGCACGCGCAACGGCGGCGGCGAAATCGTCAACTTGCTAAAGACCGGCTCGGCGTTCTATGCGCCGGCCGCGTCGGCAATCGCCATGGCGGAATCCTATCTGCGCGACAAGAAGCGTGTGCTGCCATGCGCCGCGTGGCTAGACGGTCCTTACGGCGTCAAGGGCCTCTATGTCGGCGTGCCCGTGGTGCTCGGCGCCAAGGGGGTCGAGCGCATCGTCGAGATCGCCCTCAACGGCGACGAGAAAGCGGCGTTCGACAAGTCGGTCGGCGCCGTCAAAGCCCTGCTCGAGGCCACCAAGAAGCACCTGACGGAGGCCAAAGCCTAGGCCTAACGCCTTGCAATCGCATACGGATTTTGGCGCAACAGCCTCATGGCAGCCATGAATGGCGCAACGCTGGGGTTCCTCCGTCCGTCATCTTATTTAAGGTTTGAACCGGTAAAACTGATGCGGGTCTCCCGTCATCGCCGGAAGCCCGCCGGATCGCGTTGAGGACCATGCCGCCACTTGTGAACCAAACCTTCCTGAACGGCCAGAACGCCGCGTTCATCGCCGAGCTCTACGGGCGGTATCTGGCCGATCCGCAGTCGGTGGATCCAAGCTGGCAAGGTTTCTTCGCCGAGCTCGGCGAGGAGCCCAAGGCTTTCCTGAAAGAAATGGAAGGGCCGGGTTGGGGCGAGAAACGCCCGGCGATGCTGGGCAACGGCCATCTGGCGGCACCCGCCATCCCGGCGACGGTAGCGGCGTTGCCGGCCGACGTGCACCAGGCGGCGTTCGACTCGATCCGGGCTATGAATTTCATCCGCAGCTATCGCGTACGCGGCCATCTCATCGCTGAACTCGATCCGCTCGGTCTCGATCGCCGTACCTATCATCCCGATCTCGACCCCGCGACCTTCGGTTTCACCGAGGCGGATTACGACCGGCCGATCTTCGTCAACAACCTGCTTGGTTTCGAGACCGCGACGATCCGCGAGCTGCTCGTTGCGCTGCGCGCGACCTATTGCGGCCATGTCGGCGTCGAATACATGCATATCCAGGA
>DASQGX010000070.1:0-6390 GCA_035632395.1 Allostellaceae bacterium | reverse complement strand
GCGCTGCCGGTCGGCGAGATTGACCGCACCGCCGCCGAAGCCGACGTCAAGGATGCCGAAAGCCGCCACGCCGGCCTCAAGGACCAGGTTGCACGCGCGACCGGCGACGACAAGAGCGAGGCGCTGGCACAATTGCGCGCCGCCGAACGCCGCCTCGCTGCTGCGCAGGCCAAGCTCGAAGCCCTCCGGGCGGCTGCCCACTAAGACCCTGACGTTCACGCCCCTCGCCTTGGCAAGGTGGCTGTCGCGTGCCAACCTTGCTGCCGGATACCGGGCCAGCCGGAGCGGAGGGGGACATGCAAACTGCAAAATTCTTGGGCGCCGTTGCGTGCGGCGCGTTGCTTGTAGCGACGCTGCCGGCGGCGGCGCAGACCATCAAGATTGGTATCGTCAACAGCTATTCGGGCGCTCTGGCGCAGCCGGGCGACGAGCTCGACAAGGGGCTGAGCCTCTACGCCAAGCTGCACGCCAAGGATCTGCCGCCTGGCGTCAAGGTTGAGATCATCCGCCGCGACGACACCAGTTCCAGTCCGGACGTCGGCAAGCGCGTGGCACAAGAGCTGATCGTGCGCGAACACGTGCAGTTCCTCGGCGGTGTCATTGCCTCGCCGATCGCGCTGGCGATCGCGCCGCTCACTGCCGAGGCCAAGGTGCCGTTCGTCGACATGAACGCTTCGGCGGTCGCGCTGCCACGCCTGTCGCCCTATGTCGTGCGCGTGTCGTTCACCCAATGGCAGACGGCTTACCCGCTCGGTAAGTGGGTGGCGCAGCAAGGTTGGAAGGTCGCCTATAGCGCGGTCAGCGATTTCAATCCGGGCTGGGACGCCGAAGCCGCGTTCAAAAAGGGCATCGTCGACGGCGGCGGCTCACTGACTTCGGTGCGCTTCCCGTTCGTCAATCCCGATTTCTCGCCGTTCGTGCAGCGCATCGCCGACGCGCATCCGAATGTCGCGTTCATCTGGGTTCCGGCCGGCACGCAAGCGACGACGATGGTGAAGGAAATCCACAACGCCAAGCTGATGGAACATGGGACCAAGATCGTCGCCACGCAGGATCTGCTGCCTGACGAGGAATTGCCCAACATGGGCGCCAACGCCGCCGGCATCATCAGCGCCGGCACCTATTCCGCGACCGCGGCGCGGCCGGCCAACGTCGCGTTCGTCGCCGCGTGGAAGAAGGAATACGGCGCCAACAGCACGCCCGATGTCTATGCCGTCGGCGGCTGGGACGGCATGGCGGCGATCTTCGACACGATCAAGAAAACCGGCGGCAAATTCACCCCCGATCAGGCGATGGCAGTGCTGTCGCATTGGACCGATCCGAACAGCCCGCGCGGGCCGATTTCGATCGATCCGGCGACGCGCGAAATCGTGCAGAACATCTACATCCGCCGCGCCGAAATGAAGAACGGCAAGCTGGTGAACACCGAGTTCTATACGATCCCGAACGTCAAGGATCCCTGGAAAGAATTCAATCCGCCGAAATAGGCGCACGCCGGCGCCGGCGCTATAATCGCGGGCAAGGAAGACGCCCGTGGGTCATTGGACGCTGAACGATATTCCGTGGGACCGGTTCAATCCGGCGAAGGTCGAGCCGGCGATCCTGCGCCTCGCCAAGGCCGCGAGCCTAGTCGAGCAGAACGGTGCCGACTACACGCGCTATCTATGCAACGTCTTTGCCGACGATCCCGAATTCCAGGAAGCGGCCCGCATCTGGGGCGATGAAGAGGTTCAACACGGTGCGGCGCTTGGCCGCTGGTCGACGCTTGCCGATCCGACGTTCGACCATGGCGTGGCGTGTGCGCGTTTCTCCGCCGGATTCCGCGTCGACCTCGACGCCGAACGTTCGATCCGCGGCTCGCGCGCCGGCGAGCTGGTGGCACGCTGCATCGTCGAAACCGGCACCAGCAGCTACTACACCGCACTCGCCGAAGCGACGCAGGAGCCGGTGCTGCGCAAAATCTGTTACCGCATCGCCGCCGATGAGCTCCGGCACTACAAGCTGTTCTACACTCACATGAAGCGCTATCTCGCGCGCGAGCGGCTAGGGCGCTGGCGGCGTATACGCATCGCGCTCGGACGGATTCGCGAATCCGAGGACGACGAGTTGTCCTACGCCTACTTCGTCGCCAATGCCGCGCCGGACGCAATCTACGATCGCCGGCGTGCGCATCGCGAATATCTTACCGCGGCGGCGCGGGTTTATCGTCCGCACCATATCGAGCGCGTGGTGGCGATGACTTTCAAGGCGATCGGCCTCAAGCCGCACGGCCGGCTCAATCTTCTGGCCGCCAATGTGGCGTGGCGCGCGCTGCGCCGCCGCACCGCGGCCTAGCACTGGCTGAGGACCGTCGCAAATTCTTCGAGCAGTGCGCGATAGAGCGCCTGCTTGAAGTCGATGGCGAGCGCAGGCAACTCATGCGGCGCGATCCATTTCCAGGCGTTGAATTCCGGCATGTGGCCGTCGAGCTGGATATCGTGGTCGGTGCCGGTGAAGCGCATGACGAACCACTTTTGCGTCTGGCCAGCATAGCGTCCGCCCCAGATCGACGGGCGTAACGCGGCGGGAAAGTCGTAGCTAAGCCAATGCGCGCTTTCGGCCAGAATCGCGGCCTTGTCGGTGCCGACTTCCTCCTCGAGCTCACGCATCGCCGCGACGCGCGGTGTCTCGTTGCCGTCGATGCCGCCTTGCGGCATCTGCCAGCCTGCTTCGGTGCCGACGCGGCGGCCGACGAAGACCCGCCGATGGCTGTCGATGAGCATGATGCCGACGCCGCGACGGTAGCCGGCGGGCGGCTTAGCGCTCCTCATGCCGGTCCGCGCGGTGCTCTCAGTGCACCGTCTTCTTCGGTCCGAACAGCACCAGGCCACGCAGCATGTCGACGGCGCGGGCGAGCTGATAGTCGTCGGCGCTGCCGAAGGTCGCCGATTCGTCGCCGTTTTCGTCGGCTGGTGGCGTCGTGTTCTTGTCCGGCGTCGCTGCCGGGGCCGTCGTCGAGGTCTTTGCCGCCCCCTTTGCTGCGCCCTGGTCGGTGTTCTTGAGCGCGCCCTTGAGGTCCGATTCATGCAGCGCCGGGCCGGTCGCGATCTTCTCGATCTTGGCCGGTTCGACGACGATATCCGGCTCGATGCCGGTGGCCTGAATCGAGCGGCCAGATGGCGTGTAATAGCGCGCGGTGGTCAGCCGCATCGCGCCGTGACCGGGCAGCTGGATGATCGTCTGCACCGATCCCTTGCCGAAGCTGCGCGTGCCGAGCAACACGGCGCGGCGATGATCCTTGAGCGCGCCGGCGACGATTTCCGAGGCCGAGGCCGAGCCGCCGTTGATCAGCACAACCATTGGCAGGTCCTTGCTGATGTCGTTGCCGGGCTTGGCATCGAAGCGCTGAGCGTCTTCCGGGTGCCGGCCGCGGGTTGAGACGATCTCGCCCTGACCGATGAAGTCGTTGGCGACGGCCACCGCCTGGTCGAGCAGGCCGCCGGGATTGTTGCGCAGATCGAGCACGATGCCGGCGAGTTTGTCGTGCGATTTCTCCATCAGCGATTTGATCGCCGCGTGCACGCCGCTGTCGGCCTGCTCGTTGAAGCTGCTGATGCGGACGTAGCCGATGTCGTTGTCGATGACGTGCGAGCGGACGGACTGTACCTTAATGACGGCGCGGCGGATGGCGACGGTGAATGGCTGCTGCGTGCCACGGCGAATGACCAGCTTGATCTCGCTGCCGATCGGGCCGCGCATTTTCTCGACCGCGTCGTTTAGGCTCATGCCCGAAATCGGCTGGTTGTCGATCGCGACGATCAGATCGCCGGGCTTAAGGCCGGCCTTGGCCGCGG
The DNA here is from genome assembly GCA_035632395.1 of Allostellaceae bacterium. Classification (GTDB taxonomy): domain Bacteria; phylum Pseudomonadota; class Alphaproteobacteria; order ATCC43930; family CGMCC-115725; genus REEB95. The sequence goes on along the minus strand of DASQGX010000070.1, from coordinate 2,557 downwards.
GCGTGCCGTCGATCGGCGACACCACTTTCACCAGACCGTCTTCCATCGTCACTTCGATGCCGAGACCACCAAACTCGCCCTGGACCTGCACCTGCATTTCGGCGAAGTCCTTAGCGTTCATGTAGCTCGAATGTGGATCGAGCGACGACAGCATGCCGTTGATTGCGGCTTCGATCAGCTGCTGATCCGAAACCTTGTCGACATAGTCAGCGCGGACGCGCTCGAACACTTCGCCGAACAGGTCGAGCTCGCGATAGGTGTCGGCGTCGTGTTTCGGCGCAGGTGTCTGGGGTGCGTCGGCCGATTGCGCCGCCGGCGCCAGGAGCCATACGAAGATCGCGGCCGAAACCGCTAAATGACGGAAGCGCATCATCCATTTACCTTTTCATCGTGGATCGCCAACCACGGCAACGGGTTGATCGATTGGCCGTTATCGCGTAGCTCGAGATAGAGACGGGGTCTTTGACTACCCTGCGGCATGACCCCTACCGGCTCGCCTGCCACGAGCCATTGCCCGACACTTTGCTCGATACGATCGAGCCCAGCCAGAACCGAATAATAGCCGCCGCCGTGATCGATGATCAATATTCGGCCGTAGCCCTTGAACAGTCCGGCGTAAACCACCCTGCCGTCGAACGGCGCCACCACCTGCGCGCCGGTTCGCGTCTCGAAGGTGAGGCCTTTGCTGGTCATACCGCCGGGCTGCACTTCGCCGAAGCGCGTCACCAGCAAGCCGGTCGCCGGTACCGCAAAGCGCCCCTTGGCTTGGGCAATTGGTCGGAAATTGGCTGGCGCGCCGGCTGGCGGCCGCGCCGATCCGGTGGCGGTAACAGCGAGGGGCGTCTTGCTGCCGGCGCGTGATGCGGCGCGTTGCTCGGCATCGCGCCGATCGGCCTCGAGCCGCGCGATCAGGTCGCGGAGGCCGCTGGCTTTGGCAGCCAACGCCGCCTGCCGGCGGTTGTTCTCGTCGAGGCCGGCCTGGGTCTGCAGCTGCAAGGCTTGTTTTTGCGCGATCAAGGCCGCGATCTGAGCTTGGGCCTGGGCCAGGCTCTCGCCCTCGGTGCGATGCTCTGCCTGGGCGGCGACGATCTGAGCCCGCACCGCTTCGAATTGGGCGATCGCGTCGCCCAGCGCATGTGCCCGCGCCGCCAGCGGCGGTACGGCCCGGCCGAGCAGCAATCCGCCGCGCACCGCATCTACCGGCGGCATTGGCGTCAGCGCCAGCGCGGTCGGCGGATCGCGTGCCAGTTGCACCAACGCCGTCAATACTTGCGCTTCGGTGCGCCGTTTGCCCTGAAGCTCGGCCGCGTCCGCCTGCTCTTTGGCGGTCAAATTCGCGAGCTTGCGGTCGAGGCGATCGAGCGCCGCTTCGTGCTGCTGTGCGCCGGCGGCGGCCCGAACCTCGTTGTCGCGCAGCGCTTGGATCTGGCCGGCGAGGTCCTGTGCCTGCTTGGTGAGCGTCTGCTGTTGCTGTTTTGTCTGGTCGAGTTGGCGCTCGACGTCGTTCAGGTTTTGCTGCGGCGAGGTCTGTGCGTAGGCAGGCACGGCGGCGACGAGCCCCGCCGCGAGCAGAGCGGCCGGAAGCGCCGCGCGCCTAGGCCGTGACACGCGCGGCGGCGCGGGCAAGGTTCTGGCCCGTCATCGCCTTGGGTTGCGCCAAATGGAGCAACGACAAAACCGTCGGCGCGATATCCGCGAGCTTGCCGTCGCGCAGTTGGGTTACGCCCGCCGGCGGATTAACCAGCAGCAGCGGCACCGGATTGGTCGTATGCGCGGTGTGCGGCTGCGCCGATTTCGGATCGCGCATCTGCTCGGCGTTGCCGTGGTCGGCAGTGATAAGCAGACAGCCGCCGACGCGTTCGACCGCCGCCGCGACGCGGCCGAGACATTGATCGACGGCTTCGACTGCTTTGATCGCGGCGGCGATGTCGCCGGTGTGGCCGACCATGTCGGTGTTGGCGTAATTGACGACGATCAGATCGAATGCGCCCGCATCAATGGCCGCTACGAGCTTGTCCGTGACTTCAAACGCCGACATTTCGGGCTTCAAATCATAGGTTGCGACCCGCGGCGACGGTACCAAGATGCGGCTTTCGCCGGCGAATTCAATTTCGCGGCCGCCGTTGAAGAAAAACGTGACGTGGGCGTATTTCTCGGTTTCGGCGATTCGCAGCTGCTTGAGTCCGGCCTGCGCCACCACTTCGCCGAGTGTGTCGTGCAAATCCTCCGGCGGAAACACGACTTTCATCAGGCCGTTGAGCTCGTCGGAATACTGGGTCAGGCCGAGCGCCGCGGCAAATTTCACCGCGCGCGCGCGCGGGAACGCATCGAATTTTGGATCGAGCAGCGCCAAGAGGATTTGGCGCACGCGGTCGGAGCGGAAATTGGCGCAAATGAGCCCGTCGCCGTCTTTCATTCCGGCGTAATCGCCGACGATTGTCGGCACGACGAACTCGTCGCCTTTGTCCTGGCGATAGGATTGCTCGATCGCGGCGTGCGCATCGGCCGCATGTGCGCCGTCGGCTGACGCCAGGGTGCGATAGGCTTGCTCGACACG
>DASQGX010000069.1:0-8835 GCA_035632395.1 Allostellaceae bacterium | reverse complement strand
TGGCGCAGCATCTTGCGCCGCTGGCCGAAGGCCGCTGCTGTAACCCGTTCGAGCGCGCGCTGATCGCAAGGTGCCTGCGGCTCAGGCCGCGGTGTCAGCCGCACGACCGTCGAGGTCACTTTGGGCGGTGGCACGAAGGCTTTGGGCGCGATGTCGAACAGGCGTTCGACCGTAGCAAGCCACTGGGTCAGCACTGACAGCCGCCCATAAGCGTGCGTGCCGGGTGCGGCCGCGAGCCGCGCGGCAACCTCCTTCTGGAACATGAGCGTGAAATCGACGAAGGCGGCGATACCTGGCAGCCAATCAATCAACAGCGGCGTCGCGACGTTGTAGGGCAGATTAGCGACGATCTTGCGCGGCGCCGGAACCAGTTTTGCCGGATCGATCGTCAGCGCGTCACCGGCAACGATCTCGAGACGGCCGGGGAACGCAGCGGCAAGCTCCGTGAGCGCCGGCAGGCAACGCTCGTCGCGCTCGATCGCGACGACACGCCGCGCGCCTTCGAGCAGCAGCGCCCGCGTCAATCCGCCGGGGCCGGGACCGATTTCGACGACGTTACTGCCGGCGAGGGGACCGGCAACGCGGGCGATGCGCCGTGTCAGATTGAGATCGAGAAGAAAGTTCTGACCAAGGGCCCTGCGCGCCGCCAAGCCGTGACGGCGGATAACGTCGCGCAGCGGCGGCAGAGGTGGCGTATCGTCCGCCAAGCCGTTTCTCAGGCCTCAGCCGGTTGCGCCGCCCGCCGCGCCGCCATGGCGCTGGCGGTCGTCAGGGCAGCGATGAGGCTCGCCGGGTTAGCGATGCCGCGGCCGGCGATGTCGGTCGCCGTGCCGTGGTCCGGCGATGTGCGGATGAACGGCAGGCCGAGCGTGACGTTGATGCCGCGCTCGAAATCCAGCGTCTTCAGAGGAATCAACGCCTGGTCGTGATACATGCAGAGTACGGCGTCATAACGCTTCCGTGCTTCGGCGTGAAACAGCGTATCAGCCGGCGCCGGGCCGGTGGCGTCGATCCCTAGTGCGACGAGCGCGGCCACCGCCGGCGCGATGATATCGCGCTCCTCGTGGCCCATGGCGCCGGCCTCGCCAGCGTGCGGATTAAGCGCCGCTACCGCGAGCCGCGGCCGTGCGATGCCGAAGTCGCGCGCCAAGGCCGCGGCCGTCACGCGGCCGCAGGTCACAATTGCGGCGGTCGAGAGCGCCGCGAGCGCATCGGCGAGCGACAGGTGGACGGTGACGGGCACGACGCGCAGCCCCGGGCCGGCCAGCATCATTACCGGATGGGCGACATTCGCGAGCGCACCGAGGAATTCAGTATGGCCGGGATACGCGAAACCGGCGTTGTACAGCGTTTCCTTCTGGATCGGATTTGTGACGACGGCGCTCACCTGACCGCTGCGAACCAAAGATACCGCCCGCTCGATGGCCGCGATCACCGCCGGCGCATTGGCCGGATCGGGGTGGCCGGGCACCGGCATGCGCGGCAAGAGTTGCGCCAGCACCGGCAGCGCATCCGGAAAGACGTGCAGCGTCTCACCAGGCGCGTGGATTTCGCGGACCGGCACGTCGAGGCCAATCGCTTTCGCCAGCGCTGTCAGCCGCGTCGGGTCGTCGATCGCGAAAAACGGCGGCACGCCGCGCGATACGTGTTCCCGCCATGCCTTGAGGGTGATTTCGCCGCCGATACCGGCCGGCTCACCCATGGTAAGAACGAGCGGCGCGGTCACGCGCGGATGTCCACGTACGCCGAACGGCGCAAGTCGAGCAGATAACGCCGCGCCAGCGCGTCGAGGCGCGCGCGCGCCAAGTTATCCGATACTTGGTCGCGCGTTGGCATGCCGCTGCTGGGTTCTTGCCGCGAACACACCATAAAAACGGCAATTCCCGGCGCGGTGCTGAGCCGTATCGGCTTGCTGGCCTCGGCGAGCTTGAGTTGCAGCACCGTGGGACGGATTTCCGGTGACACCCGTGCGGCCGTGGTGTCGCCGCTTTGCGTAATCAGCGGCGGGTTGTGGTCGTGCCCGATCTTGGCAAGCTCACCGCAGCTTTTTGCCGCGTCTGAGACCTGCTGGGCCTCGGCCATCGTGTGCTGTTGCTGGGCCGGGCTTGCTGTCGACGGAAGCGGAAAGACGACCTCCGTCAGCGACAGATGAATGTCGGATGGATCGACCTGACCAGGAATCCGGCGGTCGATCATGTAGAGAATGTAATATCCGCCAGGGGTCTTGAGCGGGTAGGACATCTCGCCCGGCTTCATCTTGCTGAGTGCCTGGCCGAGAAGCGGCGGCAACTGATTCGGCGTGACCCAGCCGATATCGCCGCCGGCAGCCGAGCTTGGCGATTGCGAGAATTGCTGCGCAACCGAGGAGAAATTGGCGCCGGCACGGATCTGCTGAATCAGCTGTGTGGCGAGGCGCTCGACATCCTGGTCCTGCGAAGGATTGTCGACCGCGAGGTAGATCTCGGAGACGTGGCTCTGCGGCTGTCCCGCATCCTCTTTGATTTGGGCCATCGCCTCATTGACTTCCTCGTCGGAGACCGACACATCCTCGGAGAGCTGATTGCGGACGACATTCGACCAGGCGATTTCCGCTGTCAGCTGATCCGTCAGCGCCGACATGGGGATGCCAACGCGCTTGAGATAAGCCTCGATCCCACCCTTAGGCATGTTGTTGCGCTTCTCGATGCCGGTAACCGCGTTGTCGATTTCCTCCTTGGTCACCGTCACATTGAGGCGTTTAGCCTCCTGCATCTCGAGTTTCTCGTCGATCATCTGATGCAGAATGCGCGGCTGCAGGCGCTGGCGGTTTTCCGGCGTATTGGGAATGTTCGACGACGACAGCACGAGCGCCACGCGCGAGGACAGATCGTCCATGCTGATGATGTCGTTATTGACGACGGCGGCAATGCGGTTTTCTTCCTGCGCCTGTGCGCCGACGGCAATGCAGGCCAATACGACAAGTGACAGCAACAGCCTCATGGTCAGGAAAGGTCTCGCCTGGGGGTGGCCAATGTTTCCGGTGACGGAAGATACACTGGTCGAGCGCGGTTTTCCTACTGTCGGCGACGACAGGTTCATTCCACGGTTGACGCCACTTTCGTGCCGACTTCGCCGAGATTCTTGAATACGAACGTGACCAGAACGCTGATGCCGGGGTGAACGTCGCCAAGTTGGACGCCGGATTGCTGCAGGGACGTGGTGATTGCGAAGCAATCGTCGCGATAGGTCAGGTCGACACCGGAATAGATCGTGTTGCCGCCTTGGCTGATGTTGCGGGTGTCGTGCACGCCGAGGACCCAATATTGGGTAAGGGCAGCGTTCACGGCGACGCTGATCTGGTCGCCAATCTCCAACGGCGAGGTCAGGCCGGGTATCGATTTGAACGAGATGAACGAGCCACTGACGCGCAGGTTCGTCGGACCCGTCGAGAAGCCAGTTTCCTGCCGGCGCATAGCCAGCGTCGCATGGTCGAGACGCATGCGATAGTAAAGATCGAGGAATGTCGATGGCGAGAGCAACAGCCCGCCGACAACGTCTGACCTTTGATTTTCGAGGCCACTACCGACATCAAATGGACTGCTCTTCTCAAACCGATAGCTTTGGCCGATTAGCGCGCTCGTGCTGCCGTACTCGGCATTATAGAGGCCGGCGTGGAGGCCGTAGTCGACACGCTGGCCGCTGTCGACGCGGTCATAGCCGGGGAAGCGATCGGGCCGGAACAGGCTGGTCTCGTCGAATTCGAAGCCTTCGCTATCTTCGTTCGGAATGAGCGCCGGATTGCCGCCGTTGGGTGCGGCAATCAACCCCGCCATCGGCTCGATCACCTCGCTGGTCACGCCGTCGCGGCGGACCCAAGGGTAGCGCCATAACAATGCCGCCTGCGGGAACGCGCGGCCAGCAGTGCCCGAATGCAGCACTTGGTCGTTTTGGGTTGATTGCACGTTGTCGGAATCGTAGCCGTCGCCGCGCATTGAAACTGAAAACTGGTAACGATCGCCAAGTGGCCCGTCGAACGGCAACCGCCATTCCGACTTGGCGGAAATCCGGCGGATGTCCGGTCCGCTGTGGCGTTCGAGGTTGAGCACGTTACCGCTCAATTCGAGGCGGCCGCCGATTGGATCGGCCGGACTAGTCCAGTCATAGGTCGCAATCGGCGCAACGATCGGCTGAATTCCGTCGCCTACCAGGGAATTCAGGCTCTGAAACGAATAGGCGCTGATGTTGCCGTAGCTGCGCGGTCCGAAATCCTCAGCGAACACCTGGCTGGTGAGGAAGTTTGTCGGTTGCGGAAAATGATATTTGAGGAGATAGGCCTGGTCGGACACGCGTTGGACGTCGAACCCAGTACGCCAATTCTGATTCAGCGCGAAGTTGCCGGTGCCGAAAACATGACCGCGGATCGATGTCGCCGAATTTGTGGTCGCTGGCACGCCAAGCGGGTTAGTTTGCACTTGGACGTCGCCGGCCTCGATGCTGCCTTCAAGGTCGATCCGCCCGAATCCCCATGCCTGCCTGTATTCCTGATCGAGGACATCGCCGGCGTTTTGCGTCACCATCGGCCGTATGGTGAGGTCCTTATCCGGCCCAATCGCCCAGAAATATGGTTGCATCACGTGGAAACCGAGCGTGCCGCCGGCGCCGACGGTCGGCGGCAAGAAGCCCGAGGCCCGTTTCACCGATGGGTCGGGATGCGAGAAGTAGGGCGTGTAGAAAATCGGCCAGCCGTCGAGCTCCATCGTGGCATCGTGATATTCGATGATCTGCTGTTGCTTGTCGTGGACGACGCGCCCCGCTTTGATCTGCCAAACCGGCGGTTTGCTTGGATCGTCGGCGCACAATTCGCACGGCGAATAGACGCCGCGCCGCATTTCGGTGCGGTTACCCTCGACACGCCGCCCAGTATTAGCTGCCAGACGCGAGCCGTCCGATAGCAGGATGCGGATATCCTTGATGAAGCCCTCGCGCATGTCGTCGTGCAGCTCCATGTAGTCGGAGAAGACGATGTCGCCGCCCGGCTGCAGCAAACTGACATGCCCCGACGCCGTGACAGTGTCGGTGCGTTGATTATAGGTCACGGTGTCGGCCAGAAGAATCTGATCGACCTGGTCGAGTTCGACGTGGCCGCGAGCGATCGTAATACCCAAATCCTGGTCGTATTCCACCTGGTCGGCCTGGAATAGCACCGGCTTATTCGACGCGTGCTCGGCCGTCTGCGCAGCCGCGGGTGCGGCTATGGCGGCAAGCGCGGCGGCGCCGACAATTCCCGAAAAAAACCTCCCCCCACTCATGCCATTAGCCGTCTTCGAGATGGAGCAGCAGGCTGACGCCGACGAGCCACGAGACGCCGGCGGGCGTCCAGGCCGCGAGCATGGTCGGAATGGTCGCCGACAATCCGAGGGCGAAAACGATGTCAGACAGGAAATAAAGCAGGAAGCCGCTGGCGATGCCGACGGCGATCATCAACGTCGCGCCGCCGGCGCGCTGCATGCGTAGGCTGAAGCTCGCTGCGATCAGCACCATCGCTGCAAGCAGGAGCGGTCGCGCCAGCAGCGTGTCGAAGTACAGTTGATGACGCTGCGACGAGAAGCCCGATGCTTCGAGCAGGCGGATGAATCCGGGCAGTTCCCAGAATGACATGGTTTCGGGTGGAGCGAAGCTGTCCTGGATCTTCGTCGGCGTCAGATTGGTTGGGATTTCCAGCTGCGTGAATTGTCTCGGCTGTGTGTTAGGCGACCAATCGGTGCCGTCGCGGACCGTCCACACGCCCGAACCGAGCATCGCTTCCTGCGCATCGATCCGGCGCTCGAGGCGCGTATCGTGCGCCAGAAACAGAAACATGACGTCGTGCAGGGCGCGCTGCGGCACGACAAACCGCTCGGCGTGGACGATTGACGGATTGCCCCTGTTGTCGCTCTGGCGCAACCATAGCCCCGTGCTCGAAAGCGAGAATTGCGGATTGCCGCCCTGGAAGACGCGGTTCTGCAGGGTTTCGTAGGTCGCCTGGGTAATCGAGGCGATTGGGTTGAACAGCGTGACTGAAATCACGCCAATCAGAAACGCGCCCGCCAGCGGCGGCGCGACGAATTGCCAGGCTGAAATGCCCGAGGCCCGCGCAACGACGAGCTCGTGGCTCCGCGTCAGACGCCAAAAGACCATCATCGTGCCGAATAACACTGCAAATGGCAGGATCTGCTGCGCCATAAAAGGTTGTTTGAGCAGGGCGAGCTTCAACAAGATCAACAGCGTGACATCGGCTTTGGTACCAGCGCGGCGGATCAGCTCGACATAGTCGAGCATGAACACGATCCCCATCATCGTCAGGAAGACACCGAAGAACCAGATGAAGAACTGGCGCGCGATATATCGGAACAGCGTTTTCCAGGGTGACATGACGATTACCGCAGTGCGCGCCGCGGAAACAATCCGGCGAATAGCGAGGCCGCGCCGGAACGCCACGCCATCCAAAGAGCCGCGATAAACGGGCCGAGGGCGTTGACGTAAATGAGCGGAATGACCGCCATGGTGCTGCGCGCAAGGTTCGTCAATCCGACGTCGACAATCTCCATCGCGAGCGCGATGGCAATCGCCAGCAAGATGCGGCGGGCTTGACCCCGGCGATTGAATTCGCCGGGCAGCAGGCAGAGAATCGGAATGGCGGCCATCGATAGCGCCAGCAGCGGGCCGGTCAGACGCATGTTGAGCTCGACCACCATCGCCTGGTTATTGAGATTGTCCAACAGCTCGCTGAGGTAGAACTCATCCGGTTGGCGGTCGCGCAACGTCGGAGCGTTTTGCACCTCGGACAAATCAAGCGTGTAGCTCTTGAATGACAACGATGACAGCTTGCCGGTGAGGCGATCGAATTGCTGGCGCGTGCCGTTCGCCATCAGGATGCGCGGACCCTCGGGCGTGTCGACGAGCGCGCCGCGCTCGGCCGAAATCGTAATCGGCTTGTCCTTGTCGCTGGTGTTCTCGATAAGCAGGCCGAGGAGATCGCCTTTCGAATCCCGCTGCTTGACGTAGACCATCAACGTATCCGACAGGGTGTTGAACACACCTTCCTGAATGAGCGCCGTCGCGAATTTGTTGCGAATCTCGAACTGCAGATCCTTGAACGCACGATTCGATGCCGGCAGGAAATAGAACGCCATGGCATAAAGAATGATCATACCGACGGCGCCGATCATCAGCGCCGGTTTGGCGAGCCCCCATTGACTCATCCCCGACGCCCGCATGACCACGAGCTCGCTCTCGGCGATCAACTTGGCATAGACGAAGACGACCGCCGTGAAGATCGCAACCGGCAGGACGACATCCACAAAGCGCGGCAGGATCAGGATGGCGAGATAAAGAAATAGGCCGATCGAGAGTCCGCGGTTCACGATCAGGTCGACGAGGCGCAGCGATTGCAAAAGCCACACCGCGGCGCTGAAGATGACGCCGACCGAAAGCGTCACCATCAGGGCTTGCCGGAATACGTACCACGTCAGCCGGTCCATGATGCGCAATTATAGGTGCGGCGCAGCGTCCGCCATAGCGGGATTTGCCGCGCCGTCAGCGACAAATCCGGCGATTCGATCGGTAGGCGAAGCGGCTTGCGAGCGGACGGACGGCGTGGAAATCTCCCTGCGCGCGGCGAATGGAGAAGCGGTGTCGAACCGAGGCGGAATTGATTTGGCGGATTTGCCGTTCCGCGTCTTCGCCGCTCTGTTCGCGGCGCTGCTGCTGATTGCCTGCATTCCGCTCCTGCTGACGCCGCTGCCGCCGTTGGTCGACTTTCCGAACCATCTCGCGCGCATGCATTTGCTCGCTGCGCTGAGCCATTCGCCGACGTTGCAGCAATACTATGCTTTGGCTTGGCGGCCATTGCCCGATTTGGCGATGGACATTTTGGTGCCGCCGCTGCTCGGCGCGGTGCCGTTGCTGACCGCCGGCAAGCTGTTTCTCGCGGCGAGCTATCTGCTGTCGACCGGCGGCGTTGCCGTGCTCCATCGCGTTCTGCACGGGCGCTGGTCGGCATGGTCGCTGACAGCGTTCCTTCTGATCTACAACCGGATGTTGCTTTGGGGGTTCGTCAATTTCCTGTTCGGCCTCGGCCTTGCCGTCTGGGCGCTGGCAGGATGGATCGCGTGGCGCGAACGCGGCGTCGCGCTACGGCTGAGCTTCGGCATTATCGCGGCGCTGGCAGTCTATTTCGCGCATCTGATGGCGTTCGGCATCTACGGCGCGATGATCGCGGGCTATGAGGTCGGCCGGTTGTGGCGCGACAGGTCCAAGCCGGAAGTCGCTGTTGGTGCCGCACTTGTTGCGTTCCTTTCGTTCCTACCGTGTCTAGTGTTGTTCGCCATCGAATTCGTGCCGCTGCACGCGGCGACATCCATCGGCTCTGGCATCCGCTTTGCACGGCCGGTGCGCAAACTCGATTTGCCGTTCAGTGTCTTCGATCTCTATAACCGTCCGTTCGACATTGCCGGTTTCGCGCTCGCGGTGATCGGAGTTTCGATCGCTTATTGGCGGCGATGGCTCCGTGTCGCGCCAGCCGCCGTGGCGCCGCTCATCGTCCTCACGCTGCTCTATGTCGTCATGCCCGACACGCTGTTCGGGGCAACCGGTGCGGACCGCCGGATGCCGCTGGCGATCGCGCTGCTGCTGATCGCCGGCAGCACCTGGCAGGCGCCCTTTGCGCGCGAGGGTCGCTGGTTCCTTTCGGCGGCGTTCGTGCTGTTCGCGCTCCGCCTCGGTGTCGTTGCCGCGACCTGGCAGGTCAGTGGCCAGCTTTATGCCGATCTGGTCGCCGGCCTCGATACGCTGCCGGCCGGTGCGCGCATCGCTGTC
>DASQGX010000068.1:0-3684 GCA_035632395.1 Allostellaceae bacterium | reverse complement strand
CCAGGGCCGCACAAGCGCCCGCACGTCGCGAGTCGTAATCCGCATGGCCGTCTATACGGACGTTCCCGACGAGGAGCTCAGGGCTTTCATCGCCGAGTACGCAATCGGCGAAGTGGTGTCGTGCAAGGGCATCGCCGAAGGCGTCGAGAACTCGAACTATCTGCTGCGGACCGAGTCCGGCACCTACATCCTGACGCTCTACGAAAAGCGGGTCGCACCGGCAGATTTGCCATTTTTCCTGGCGCTGATGGAGCACCTAGCGAAGCACCATATCCCCTGCCCGACGCCGATTCACGGCCGCGATGGCGGGGCGCTGCGCAAGCTCTGCGGCCGACCGGCGGCGATCATCAGCTTCCTCGACGGCATGTGGCCGCGCCGCATCCAGCCCTATCACTGCGCCGGCCTTGGCGGGGCGCTGGCACAGCTGCATCACGCCGGCGCAAACTTCTCGTCGAACCGCACCAACGACCTGTCTCTCACCGGTTGGGAGCGGCTTTACGGTGCCTGCGCCGCGCGCGCCGACGAAGTTAAGGCCGGCTTGGCCGAAGAGCTAAGCACCGAACTCGCCGAGCTGCGCCGATTGTGGCCGCACGATCTGCCGCGCGGCATCATTCACGCCGACCTCTTTCCCGACAACGTCTTCTTCCGTGGCGAAGCCGTTTCGGGCCTGATCGACTTTTATTTCGCCTGCACCGATTTCTTCGCCTACGACCTCGCGATCTGCCTCAACGCCTGGTGTTTCGAGAGCGACGCCAGCTTCAACGTCACCAAGGCCAAGCTGCTGCTGGCGAAGTACCGGGCGACGCGGCCGCTGTCGAACGCCGAAATCGACGCCTTGCCGCTGCTCGCGCGCGGCAGCGCTATCCGCTTCCTGTTGACGCGGCTTTACGACCGCCTGCACCAGGCGCCCGGTGCCTTCGTGCGGCCGAAGGACCCGCTCGAATATCTGCAGAAGCTGCGCTTCCACCGCGGCGTCACCAGCCCGGCCGCTTACGGATTCGATTCGTGACGGGCGGTGTCGTCGAGATCTTCACCGACGGCGCGTGCAGCGGCAATCCCGGTCCGGGCGGCTGGGGCGCATTGCTGCGCTATGACGGTGTCGAAAAGGAACTTTCCGGCTTCGAACCTGCCACCACCAACAACCGCATGGAGCTAATGGCGGCGATCGCTGCGCTCGAACAATTGAAGCGCGGCGTGACCGCAGTCATCCATACCGACAGCCGTTACGTCCATGATGGCATCACCGAATGGCTGCCGCGCTGGAAGGCGCGCGGCTGGAAGACCGCGGACAAGAAGCCAGTGAAGAACGCCGATTTGTGGCGACGGCTCGAAGCCGCACTCGAACGCCACGATGTTACGTGGCGCTGGATCCGCGGTCACGCCGGCCATCCGGAAAACGAACGCGCCGACACCCTGGCGCGCGCAGCAATCGCCCAGGCGCGCCGCGCCGCCGGCAAACAGGCCTAAAGTGCCTTCAGTATCGCGTCGGCGCTCGACACCTCGAACGCACCGGGCGCTTCGACGTTGAGCGTGCGGACGATGCCGTTGTCGACCACCATGGCATAGCGCTGCGAGCGCTTGCCGAGGCCGCGATCGGTGAGATCGAGTTCGAGCCCGACCGCCTTGGTGAAGTCGCCGCTGCCGTCCGCCAGCATCAGAACCTTGTCACCGACTTTCTGGTCCTTGCCCCAGGCGCCCATGACGAAGGCGTCGTTGACCGACAGGCAGGCGACGGTGTCGATGCCCTTGCCCTTCAGCGCCGCATATTTCTCGACAAAACCAGGCAGGTGCTTGGCGGAACAAGTCGGCGTGAAGGCACCAGGCAGTGCGAACAAGACGACCTTCTTGCCCTTGAAGATATCGTCGGTGGTGATGGGTTTGGGTCCGTCCGCGGTCATGGTCATCAGCTTGACCGACGGAATCTTGTCGCCAACCTTGATGGTCATTGCCTCTCCTGTTCTGAGCTGGGGCGATTGCGGGGCCGCACCATAGACCGGCCCGCGCGAAAAATCATCCACCCCGCTTGGCGGCGGACGCGGCGGCGGGCACCGCGGGCACGGCTTCCGCCCGGGCGAGACTGTTCAAAACCGCGTCTGGGGTCAGGATCTCGGGCAGGATCACGCCCTGCGGCGTGCGCGGCCCGTAAATCACATTGAACGGAATGCCGTAGCGTCCGAACTCGCGCAGATAGCGCGCGATGGCGGGGTTGGGCCGCGTCCAGTCGGCGCGCATGGCGACGACGTTAGGTGCGGCCAGGTGTTGGCGCACCGCTGTGGGCGCCAGCGCCAAGCCTTCGTTGACTTTGCAGGTCAGGCACCAATCGGCGGTGACGTCAACGAAGACGGTGCGACCTTGCGCGACCAGCGAAGCGATCCGGCTTTCGTCGAACGGTTGCCAGAATCCGTTTGCGGACTCGGACGGCGCAGGCGGAGTGACAAAATTCGGTGCGATCAATGCGCCGGAAATCAGCGCGACAACGGCAACGCGGCGTGCCGCCGTCGCCGGTATCCAAACGACGACGAGTACAACCGCGATCAGCAAGACGCCGCAGATGATGGCGACCGCAACGCCACTCTCGACTGCGAGGACCCACAGGAGCCACAGTGCAGTCGCGGCCAGCGCGACGCCGAGGACACGTTTCAATTCCACCATCCACGCGCCTGGCTTTGGCAGCCAGAGGGCGAGCGCCGGCACCGCCGCGACCGCGAGATAAGGCAGTGCCAACCCGATGCCCATGGCGGCAAAAATCGCCAGTGCCGCCAGCGGCGGCGAAAGCAGCGCGAAACCCAACGCCGTACCCAACAGCGGCGCGGTGCATGGCGTCGCCAGCAGCGTCGCCAGAACGCCGGCGAAGAAGCTTCCGAGATGGGCACGCCCTTCGCCCAGTGCGGTCAGCGCCGCAGGCAGCGGAATCTCAAACAGCCCCCAAAGGTTGGCCGCGAACACCGTCAGGATCGCCGTCATGGCGACGAGAAACAGCGGCTGCTGGAACTGCAGCCCCCAGCCGACTGCCAAACCAGCCGCGCGGAAGCCAATGGCAATCGCCGCTAAGGCGAGGAATGTGACGACAATGCCGGCGGCGCTCGCCAGGAATCCGACCCGCACCACGCTGCGACCGCGGGCGGCATAGCCGACCGTGCCGAGCAGCTTCAACGCCAAAACCGGCAGCACGCAGGGCATGAAGTTGAGGATGAAGCCGCCGGCGAGCGCCAAGGCGAGCATCGGCAGAAGCCGAATCCAGTCGATCGCAGGCGGCGCCGCCAGCGTCGGCACGGCGACGGCCGTCATCGCCCGCGAGCCGTCGATGAGCGTGACCGTCAGCGGCTTGCCGACCAGCTCCACGAGCGCGCTTGTGTCGCCGCCGTCGAGCGGCAGCCGCAGCTCGCTTTCGCCCGATTGCGGGCCGGCCACCAGTCGCGGCGCTGCAAAGGCTACGTTCTTCGCGCCTTCGACGAACGCATCGGGCGACACCAACGGCGGCGAAGCCGTGACGTGCAGCAACAACGCCGGCCGTGGACCGTTGTCGATCGCCGCGCCCGCGACGTGAAGCCCGACTTTACGGCCGTCGCCGGGCACCAACGCCGTGAAATGCGCGATGAGCGCAGCATAACCCTCAACATCGGCCGGCGGCGCGCGCGCCGGCAACGCCAGATGCAGCACCGTCTGATACGGAACACAGATTTC
>DASQGX010000067.1:0-34334 GCA_035632395.1 Allostellaceae bacterium | reverse complement strand
CGGAAAGAAAGACGATCAGGGACGATGGTGTTGGGGACTGCGATGGGTAAGCGGCGTTGGGCGTTGAGTGCCGGTGTGGCACTGGTCGCGATTTTGGTCGCTGGCGGCGCGCAGGCGCAAAGCCTGAGCGACTCCGTGCGTATGACGGTTCAGGCCAACCCGAAGATTCTGTCGCAGGAACACAATCGCGCTGAAGTCGATTCCGAATTGCGCCGGGCGCGCAGCCTCTACCTGCCGCAAGTCGACATGCGGGCTTCGCTTGGGCCCGAATACACCGAGAACATCCTCACGCCTCAAGGCAGCAATGGCCAGCACATCCGCCAAGAACTGTCGGCGGTCCTGACCCAAAAGATTTATGACGGCGGCGCAACGACCGCCGAGGTCGACCATCAACTCGGCAGGGCACGGTCTGCGGCCTATCGCATTGCCGAGAACGCGCAATTTACCGGTCTCGACGCGGTCGAGGCGCATCTCGACGTCGTCCGGTTGCGCGACATCCTCGCCTCGGCCGACAAGAACGTGCAGGCGCATGTCGAAATCGTGCAACGCGTGCAGACGCGCAGCGCCGGCGGCGCCGGCAGCGCAGCGAGCTTGAATCAGGCGCTGGCGCGTTACGAAGCCGCGCAAGCCGAACGTGACCAGATTCGTGGCGAACTTGCCGATGCCGAAGCCCGCTATCTGACGATCGTCGGCCAGGCACCGGGCACACTGGAATCGCCAGCGGTACCAGCCGGCCTGCTGCCGACCGATATCGATGCCAGCATCCGCATCATGCGGAACAACAATCCGGTCGTGAAAGCGCGCGAGGCCGATATCGATTCTGCCAAAGCGGCGGTCGAGCTCGCGGATTCCCGTTTCGATCCGAAGGTCAATCTCGAGGTCGGCGGCGATCACAATCACAATGTTGACGGCATTCCGGGACGCGACAACGAAGCGCGCGCCCTCGTCGTGCTGACGTGGAATCTCTATTCCGGCGGCGCTGACATTCACAATCGCGAAGCGGCGTATGCGCAGGTCGAGCAGGCGCGTACTGACCGGCTCGAGGCGCTGCGGAAATCGGAACAGGATTTGCGTCAGGCGTGGGCTGCTTATGAGGCGGCGCAGCATCGCGTGCCGCTGCTCACCAGTGCGGCGCAGCACGACAGCGAGGTCCGCACCGCTTACAGCGAACAGTACCAGCTGAGCCAGCGCAGCCTGCTCGACCTGTTGGACGCGCAGAACGACTACTTCCAGGCGCAGATCAACGCCGAGAACGCCCAGAGCCAGGCGGTTTTTCAGGCGTACAAGATCCTCGCCATCCAGGGGAACTTGCTGCAGGCGCTGAACGTGCCGGCGCCGCCGCAGGCCGATCCGTCCACTCCGACGCCGCGGCCGATCCGGCCCGAAGGCACCTGAACGACACAGCCACAGCATCCGGCCGCAGCGGCGCATGACGAGGCGTTCACCAAATGACTATTAATGTCGACGAGGTCGGTTCTTCGCAGCGCGAGACGCGGCGTCCCGTGGCGCCACCGCCGGCGCCGCACGACCCGCTGCTCCAATCGCTATCGATTCTGGCCGGCTTGTTCGAGCGTCCGATCTCGGCCGAAGCGTTGCGGGCCGGGTTGCCCGTGCTCGATCAGCGCCTGGCGCCCGAAATGCTCGTGCGCGCAGCACAGCGGGTGGGCATCACTGCCGCGTGGCGTCGCCGCGCGCTGCACGAAATCGCGCCCGCCAATCTGCCGTGCGTGCTCATGTTGCAGGACGGCGGCGGCTGTGTCCTCGCGGCGCTCGCCGGTGACGAGGCAACTATCATTCTGCCGGGTACGGCGGGCGAGCCGCTTCGCCTGGCATTGCATGAGATCGAGGACCTTTACGTCGGATACGCGCTCTTCGCGCGCGCCGAATACCGCTTCGACGCGCGCACCGAGGATGTCGTACCGCAGAAACAGGTTTCGTGGTTTTGGGGCACGCTCAAACAATTTTGGCGCGTCTATGCCCATGCCGCGGTGGCGTCGATCGTCATTAATCTGCTCACGATTGCCAGCCCGCTGTTCGTGATGACCGTCTACGACCGCGTCGTTCCGAACAATGCCGTCGCAACGCTGTGGGTGCTGGCGAGCGGCGTGCTGGTGGTTTTTGGATTCGATTTCGTCCTGCGCACGGCGCGCAGTTATTTTGTCGACAGCGCCGGCAAGAACGCCGATGTCGTGCTGGCAAGCCGCATCTTTGCCCACGTTCTCGGCATGCGTTACGACGCGCGGCCTGCCTCGGTTGGCGCCTTGGCCGCGAATTTGCGCGAGTTCGAAACCCTGCGCGAGCTGGTGACGTCGTCGACGCTGATGGCGATCGCCGACCTGCCGTTCGCTGCGCTGTTCATCCTGATCATTGCGCTGGTTGCGGGACCGATGGTTGCGTTAGTGCCGCTGTTGGCCGTGCCGTTGTTACTCGGCATCGGATTCCTGCTGCAGGCGTCGTTGCGCGGTGTGATCCACGACACCATGCGCGAAGGCTTCCAGAAGCACGCCATCCTGGTCGAATCCCTGGAAGGGCTCGACACGGTCAAGATCACCGGCGCCGAAGGCCGCGCCCAGCGCCTGTGGGAGCGCTTCGTCGGCGCCACCGCGCGCACCGCGATGACAGCGCGCTTCCTGTCCACGATCGGCGTCAACGCAGCCGTGCTCGTGCAGAACGTCGTCAGTGTGTTGGTCGTCGTGGTCGGCGTGTACGAAATTGCGCGCGGCGAGTTGACCGTCGGTGCGCTGGTTGCGGCGTCGCTGCTGGCCTCGCGGGCCATGTCGCCGCTGTCGCAGATTGCCTCGCTGCTGGTGAAGATCCATCAGTCGACATTGTCGCTCGGCGCGCTTAACAAGGTGATGAACCTGCCGCTTGAGCGTCCGGCCGGCAAAACTTTCCTGCACCGCCCGCGCCTCGAAGGTGCGATCGAATTCCGCAACGTTGGCTTCGCTTATCCCGGCAACGGCCACACGGCGTTGAATGGGGTTTCATTTCGTATCGAGCCAGGTGAGAAGGTCGGCATCATCGGTCGCATCGGCTCGGGAAAGAGCACGCTGGCGCGGCTGCTCGCCGGCCTTTATCAGCCGTGCGCCGGTGCGATCCTGCTCGACGGCACCGATCTGCGCCAGATCGATCCGGCCGATCTGCGCCGCAATCTCGGCTATGTGCCGCAAGATGCGTTTCTGTTCTTCGGCTCGATCAAAGACAATATCGCATTGGCCGCGCCGCACGCCGATCACCGCGCGATCCTCGAAGCCGCGACGATCGCCGGCGTCGACGATTTTGCCAAACGCCATCCCGAAGGCTTCGACATGCAGGTCGGCGAACACGGCCGCTATCTGTCTGGCGGCCAGCGTGAGGCAGTGACGATCGCTCGTGCCATGCTCTTCGATCCGCCGATCCTGGTGATGGACGAGCCGACCGGCGCGATGGACAACACCGCCGAGAACAAATTGCGCGCGCGGTTGCTGCCGGTGCTCGCGCGCAAGACGCTGCTGCTGGTGACCCATCGCACCTCGATGTTGTCGCTGGTGGATCGCCTGATCGTGGTTGACGGCGGCCGGATCGTCGCCGACGGCCCGAAGGATCGTGTGCTGCAGAAATTGGGCGAGGGCGGACTGCGCGTGGCCGCTGGAGGCGCGCCGTGAGCCTGACCCACAAGATCGATGCCGATTTCCTGCCGGATGCCGAGCGCGCGTTCCGCGGCCAGGTCAATCGTTTCGCCTATCTGCTCACAGTCAGCATCGTCGCGTTTTTCGGGTTGTTCCTATTTTGGGCGGGTTTCGCCACGCTCGACGAGGTGACACGCGGCGACGCCAGCGTGATCCCGTCGCAGCACGTTCAGGTCATCCAGAATCTCGAAGGCGGCATCCTTTCCGAGATGCTGGTGCACGACGGTCAGGTCGTGCAGAAGGGTGATGTTCTGCTGCGCATTGCCAATACCAGTGCCGAGGCGGCCTATCGCGATAGCCGGATTCAGGCGCTGACGCTCAAGGCGATGATCGCGCGTCTGGCCGCCGAAAGCGAAGATAAGGCGCCGGCGTTTCCGGCCGACGTCGCAAAGGATGCGCCGCAGGTCGTCTACAGCGAAGCCGCGCTGTACAAGACGCAAATCGCGCAAATCAAGACTGCAATCGGCGTACTCAACGATCAGTTGACGCAGCGCCAGCAGGACATCACCGAATTAAAGACGCGGCAGGCCGCGCTGTCGCGTTCGTTGGCGCTGGCCAAGAAGGAGCGCGATATCACCGCGCCGCTTGTCGCCAAGGGCGCTGCCGCGCAGCTCGACCTGGTCAAGATCGACCAGCAGGTCAACGATCTCGAGGGCCAACTTGACGAGGCCCAGGTAGCACTGCCCAAGGCAGAAGCAGCGCGCGACGAAGCGCAACGCCGCATCCAGGAAAAGATCGACAGCTTCCATTCCGACGCGCGCGCCGAGCTCAACCGGCACGAGGCGGAGCTCCAGGCGATGGTGCAGAAAGCGTTCGCCGAGAAGGATCGCGTCCAGCGCACCGAGGTTCGCTCGCCGGTGCGCGGCATCATCAAGGACATCAAGGTGAACACGATCGGCGCTGCGATCCAGCCGGGGCAGGATCTGGTCGAAATCGTGCCGCTCGACGACACGCTGCTCGTCGAAGCCAAAATCCGGCCGTCCGATGTTGCGTTCCTGCACCCCGGCCAGGACGCGATGATCAAGATCACCGCCTACGACTTTGCGGTTTATGGCGGTCTCAAGGCGAAGGTGGAGCGGATTAGCGCCGACAGTATCAGCGAACGGGACGGCGGCCGCGCGCAAACCTTCTTCCGCGTTATGCTCCGTACCGACAAGAATTATCTCGGGACGCAGGCGCATCCGCTGCCGATCATGCCCGGCATGACAGCACAGGTCGAAATCCTCACCGGCCACCGCACCGTGCTCGGCTACCTTCTGAAGCCGATTCTCGACGCCAAAAACACCGCGCTGACCGAGCGCTGAACGCAGCTCTTTAAGGTTTCGCTAACCAAGCCTATTGATGATCCCGCCATGGATCATACTTGGGCTTTCACGCATCTCGGCCTCGGCGGCGAAGCGGCGCTCGCGATTTACGTCGTGGCGCTGGTGATGGCGGGCGTCAGTGACTTCCGCACGCTGCGCATTCCCAACTGGCTGACGGGCGCGTTGGCGCTGGCGTTTCCAATTGCGGCGCTGGCGGCAGGACAGCCGGTGAACTGGCTGTCGCACGTCGGCGCGGGCCTCGCCGTCTTCGCCGTTGCCGCGGTGCTGTTCGCCTTTCGGCTCATGGGCGGCGGCGACGTCAAACTGCTGGGCGCCACCGCATTGTGGGTCGGGTTCGGACAGTTGCTGCCGTTCCTGATGCTGGTCGCATTCGTTGGCGGTATTTTCGCGCTCGTCTGCGTGCTGCTCCGCCATCCGTTCGTGCAGACGGCCATCCTGGCGACGCTGCGCCGGCTGCCGGTCTTCGCATACAAGAATTTGCCGATCCCCTACGGCATTCCGATCGCCGTTGCTGGTGTGCTGATCGCGCCGGCGCTGCCGATCTTCAGCTGAAGGCCGCTCACGTATCGTTGGTGACGATCAGCCGGTGTGTCGCCGGGTAAAAGACGGTGACACCGCCGTCGAACGTGCAATAAGCGAAACCGGAGACATCGAATCCAGTGACGGTGACATGGTTGCCGGCGATACCGTGCGACGAAACCGCATTGTCGGTGACGACCGCAAGGTTACTGCCGCTGCCGTCGAGAATTACGATCTCGTTGCGAGCATCGGGTATGAGATCGCCGAGCGACAACGACAGCGTCGCCGGCTGCATGGAATGGTTGAGGTCGGTGGTTGAAGGCTGTTGTTCGAGGCCGCCGAGCGCAATCGGCTCGTCGCCGGCGGTGATGCCGGGAATGCGAATGCCGGTGCCCATTCTCCGCAGCCCTCCAATAACGGTTAATGCCGTTACCCTGGCACGGCGAAATTAACTGCACAAAAGGTATTCCCGGTAATCCTATACCGCCTGATGTGATTTAGGACGGCGATCGTCATGGCAGACGGCGGGATCACGGCGAGTTCGCCCGGCGGCCGCATACGGCAGCGCATCCTGCAGGCTGGCGGCCGGCGTTATTCGTTGCGGCTCGAAACCTGTTATTGGGAGACGCTGACAGCGATCGCCGCGCGACGACGCCAGCGGCTCAACCGGCTGGTTGCCGAAATCGCGGCGCGTGCCAACGGCGCGAACTTGGCGTCGCGGTTGCGGGTTTTTTGCCTCGAAGAATCCCGCCACGCCACCGTGTCGCGCGAATTCACGTCGGAGCGCACCAGCGTCATCACCTTGATCGAAAATGCTCCGGCGCCGGCGCTTGCTGCTGACGCACGGGGACGGATTATCGTCGTCAACGCCCCGTTTCTTGCTTGGCTCGGCGGAGCGTCCCAACCGCCGATTGGCACGCCACTGCTGCGGCACTTTCGTTTCTACCTCCGGGCGGGCTGCACCATCGAAGCGCTGTGGCAAAAATTGGGCGGTGACTGGACCGAGGTCGAATGCGCCCGCATGATTCACATCGCGCCAGGACGCGTTCTCGCCGCCAATGTGCGGCTGGCGCCCGTGTTCGCGGTGCGCCGCAAACTGCTTTGCGTGATTTGGATCACGAAATAGCGGCGCAAATTTTAATCGTCTGCCGTGCGACAACTTGCGTTGCTTAGTATTGCGTTAAGGCTCGAGTCCCTAGCGTCGGCCTCGGATTCACGGACCGAGGTGCGACATGCGCTGGCGCGCGACGACAGTCGGAATCGTACTTGGCCTGTTGTTGAGCGTCGGATTGCCGGCTCATGTGCCGGCGCAGGAACTCGCGTCGCTGTCGCCGCCGATGCCGGTGCAGTCGCCGCCGGCAATCCCGATGTTCGGCACGCATCAGATCTACTCCGCGGATCTCACACCGTTCGCGCGCTGGACGACATTGTTGTCACGCTGGCAACACGAGCAGGAGGATGCAGTGGAGTCCTGCGTGTCGGCACACGACAGCGCGCCGCCATGTCCGCCGCGTGAGTGGATCGCTTTAATCGCGCGCTTCCGCGGCCAGCCGTTACGCGCGCAGATCGAGGGCGTCAACGCGGCGATCAACGCGCATCCTTACGTCTCGGCGCTCGACAACTGGGGCGATGCGGGGCGATGGGAAACGCCATTCGAATTCATACGCCGCAACGGTCAGTGCCAGGATTACGCGATCACCAAATTCTTGCTGCTCCGCGCGCTCGGCGTTCCCGACGATGCGATGCGGCTGGTCGTCCTGCGCGATATGCGGCGCCAGGTCGATCATGCTGTGCTCGTCGTCACCGTCGCGGGTCAGAGCTTGATGCTCGACAATTTGGCGCCGCGGATCGTCTCGGCTGCGTCTAATCCTGATTACCGAGCGTATTATTCGATCAACGAATCTGGTTGGTGGTTGCATCTGCCGAACCCGCTGATGCCGCAAACTCTCAGCCGGCAGGTGGCAAACCGGTAATATGGCGTTAGGGTTGGCTGGTGTTGTGCGGTTTACGGCCGTAAAATCCGCCGACGGCAGGGGCCAAAAACCGGCCCCATAGGCCGAATTGGCTTGCGCAATTGGCCGCAAATCCGCTACGGTTTTTGTGGTGAATGGCGGCGGGTGCCGAAACGTCGACCCGCTCGCGTCAAAGTCGGCAAAGACCGGCGGACAGGGACGGCAAACGCCGCAACCCCCATTCTCTAAATGCTCGGCGCCCGATGACGGCGCCGGCTTGTTTTGGTGCAATCTCCGCGAGGGAGGCGGCACCACCGGGTGTATCCAGTTGGTCTAATGGGGGGCCATTGGTCGGTGGTCTGCGTGATTTAGGGGGACGTCTGTTTCCCGAGCGCCAGATTTTGTTGCGCTCTACGGAACGCGTCCGGTCTGTGCTGCTGCCGAGCTGGCTGCAGGCGATGATCGTGGTCGCCTGTATCGGCACTTTCGGTGCCGCAAGCTATTTGACCGTCGGCTATTTCGCCATGCATCGCGAGCTCGATCGCGCGGGCCGAATGGCGTCCAACAACCGCACTTCCGAGAGCGGCCCACAGACCCAACCGAATTCCGAGACCGAGGCAGTCGCCGCGCTCAATCAGCAGCTTGCCGCCATCAGCGCGCAATATACGGCGCTCAAGCAGCACTACGACGCGGTCATCGCCGGCCAATCGGCGAATGTGAGTGCGACCGATCAGGCGCAACAGGATCTGCAACAGAAGCTCGCCGCGGCGCAGCAGCAGCTGGCCAACAATAGCGGCAATGTCGCGCAGTTGAAGAAATCGATCGACGAATTGCGCGCCGACCTGAAACGGTCGGAACAAGCGCGGACCGCCGAAGTGACGCACACGCGTCAGCTGGAAGACGCAATGCAGACGCTCACGGCGCGCGCCAATCTCCTGAAAGCGATTGCCGACAGCAAGGACGAGCAACTCGCCAGGCTGCGCGCGCAGCTTGCCAAGCCGGGCGAGCAGGTTGGCGCCGTTCCGCCGGCTAATGCGCCGGCGTCGAAGCCTGATTCGGATTCGTTGGTCACCGAACCCGGCAAGCATAGCGCACTAGCTCCGGATACAGTCGGCGAGGGCGCCTCACTCACCACGCCGGAGGCGCCGGTGGCATCGGTGGCGCCAGCCAATAGGCACCAGCCGACGAGCAAGCTCGAACAGATATTGGCTTCAACCGGCGTCGATCTCGACAAGATCATTGGACGTGTCAGCCCGCAACCCGAACCGGCCATGGGTGGCCCGTTCGTTTCGCTCGACAGCATGCGTAGCAGCGCGCTCGAACAGCAGCGCGTCGCCGCGCTGCTCAAGGTAGCCAAGCTGCTGCCGCTGCGGTCGCCGCTCGATATGCATTACACGGTCGGCAGCCCATTTGGTGCGCGGCATGACCCCTTCAATGGCCGCGAAGAATTCCACACCGGCATCGATCTGGACGCGCCATACCGCTCCACGATTTACAGCACGGCGCCAGGCGTTGTCGTGTTCACGGGTTGGAAGGAAGGCTACGGCCGCACGGTCGAAATCGATCACGGTCACGGTATCGTAACGCTCTATGCCCATCTTCATCGCATTCTGGTGGCGATGGGTGAGCGCGTCCCGACACACATGAAGATCGCCCAATTGGGCAGCACCGGCCGCAGCACCGGCCCCCATCTCCATTACGAGATCCGTCTCGACGGCAGACCGGTCAATCCCGAGAAGTTCCTGGAGGCTGGCAAAAATGTGGTTCAAGCGAGCGCACACTAGTCCGGCCGGCCACGGTTTCTCGAGCGGAGACGGAAGGCGCTCCGTGCCGTCGATTTTCAGCGCTGGGCTCAAGCTCGAAGGCGATATCGTGAGCGACGGCGAGGTCCATATCCTCGGCCACCATTCGGGCAATATCGTCGCGCGCCGGGTTACGATTGGCGACGGCGGCGCGGTCACCGGCACCATCGAAGCCGAGAACGTCGTCATCAACGGCACACTTTCAGGCCGGGTTTCGGCAACCTCGGTCGTGCTTGGTCGCGCGGCTTCGGTCACGGCCGATATCGTCTATGTCCAGATGCGCGTGGAGCCAGGCGCCTCGTATGAAGGCTACAGCCGCCGAGTCGAGACCATCGACACTTTCGCCGCGGAGCAGATGCAGCTGTCGCCGCCGCTGCGTCAGCAAATCGAACGCCTGCGCACGCCGCACGCCGAAGTCGCCGGCAACGCCGACTAGCTATTCGGCGCTGCGTTCGAGGGCGCTTTCGAACATTTCCCGGTCGACGTTGCCGCCGGAAGCGACGACGACGACGCTTTTTCCCGCGTCGCCGAGCTTGCCCGCCAAGACTGCGGCCAGTGCCGCGGCGCCTCCCGGTTCGAGTACCAGCTTGAGGTCGGTGAACGCGACCGCCATTGCGCGGCGGACGTCGTCGTCGTTGACCGTCAGACTGCCGGCGAGATGGCGCTGTGCGATCGTAAATGGCAACACGCCCGGCATCGGTGCCAGCAAACAGTCGCAAATCGATCGCCCGCCGGCACTATTGGCGATGCGATGTCCGGCAGCGAGCGAGCGACGCATATCGTCGAAGCCTTCTGGTTCCGCGGCATAGATGCGGATCTTTTGCCGTACTGCGGCGAGGGCAAGAGCGATTCCGCCGACGAGGCCACCGCCGCTGCACGGTGCAACGACGGCGTCCGGCGTGCAGCCGAGCTCTTTTGCTTGACGGATGATCTCGAGCCCAACCGTGCCTTGACCGGCAATGACGCGCAAATCGTCGAACGGCGGAATGAGGGCCGCCTGTTGTTCGCGCGCGATACGCTCGGCGATCGCTTCGCGGCTCTCGCGATGGCGGTCATAAGGCACGATCGTCGCGCCGTAGGCGCGCGTATTCGCTGTCTTGATCGCCGGGGCATCAGCCGGCATGACAATCGTCGCGCGTATACCCAAATGTTGCGCGGCCGCCGCCACACCTTGCGCGTGATTGCCCGACGAAAACGCGACGACACCGTGCTTGCGTGATTCGGCGTCGAGCGAGAGCAAAGTATTGAGCGCGCCGCGGAACTTGAATGAACCCGTGCACTGCAGCGTCTCGGCCTTGACGAGAACGCGTCGGCCAACACGGGCATCGAGCAGCGGCGAGGACAACAGGGGCGTCACGACGGCTTGGCCCGATAGGCGCTGTGCGGCGGCTTCGATCGCCGCGATGTCGGGCAAGAGCGCTACAGCGTCGTCAGTCATCGCTAAATCTCGAGGAGCGGCGGCAGTTCATCGAGACGTTTGATTTGAGCGATCGGCTGGGCCGGCAATCGTTCCCGTTTCGCGTCCGTGCGATCCACCCAGACAGCTCTGAAGCCGAACGCACTGGCGCCGGCGACGTCCCAGCCGTTCGACGAAACGAAGCAAATTCGCTCGGGGTTGACGCCAAGCCGATCGGCCGCGAGTTGATAGACGCGCGGATGCGGCTTGTATATTCCGACCTCCTCGACCGACAGAATGGGATCGACCAGCGCCGTAAGGCCGGCCGATTTGACCGCGGCAGCCAGCATCTTTGGCGTGCCATTGGACAGGATCGCCGCCCGATGGTTTCCACGGCGCAGCGCCGCGAGCGCGACTTGCGCATCGGGATAAGCCGCCAGTTTGAGGTAGAGGTCCATCAGTCGCGCCTTGAGGCCGTTGTCCGCGATGCCCAGCGTGTCCATCGCGAAATCGAGCGATTCGCCGGTGACCTGCCAGAAATCCGCGTGCCGGCCCATGAGGCTGCGCAGCCATGTATATTGCAACTGCGACGTGCGCCACTGCGCCGCTAGAGTCTCGGCTTTGCCGCCGAGAACATCCGCGCAGCGCTTAGCTGCCGATCCGACGTCGAACAACGTGCCATAGGCGTCGAAGACGCAGGCTTCGATCATGCTCAGTTCAGGATGCGCCATATCAGCGTTTCAAATCGCTGGCGAGGGTGAATGTAAATCCCGTCTGGCCGAGGCGCATGCGGTATATCTGCAAATTTTCGAGCACGCGCTGCACGTAATTGCGTGTCTCGGCATAAGGGATCGATTCAACCCAGTCGATGACGTTCACGCCATCCGCGCGCGGATCGCCGTACAGGCTCATCCAGTCTTTCACGTGCGACGGCCCGGCGTTGTAGGCGGCAATCGCGAGCACGTACGACCCCGAGAAATCTGCGAGCAACTGGTCGAGATAGGCGCGTCCGAGCGTGACATTGTAGCGCTGGTCGGTCGTCAATCGCTTTTGCGAGAACCGGAGGTGCAGCGCCTTGGCGATCAGGCTGGCGGTATGCGGCATCAGCTGCATCAGGCCACGTGCGCCGACGCGACTGACTGCCTCATGCGAGAATGCACTTTCCTGCCGCGTCATCGCCAGTAGCAGCGGCGTCTCGACGTTGCCGCCCTTCGGTAACGGCGGGATGGGATACCCCTCGGCAATCAGGTTGATGCCGGCATAGCTCGCCCGCTTTGCCGCTTCGACTTCGAGATCGGGCCGACCGATTTCCCGCCCGAGCCGCGCCATCAGCATATATTGCGCGGGAGTCGTGGAACGCTGGAGCAGATGACGGAAGAACGGCGTGACCACTTCGTCGGCGCCGGCTTCGGCGAGATCGCGCGTGAGCCGCACCAGCTCGAGGCGGTTGAAGGCGCTGGTTTCGACCACCGAGGGCTGCGGCTCACGCACGGACCGAATGGCTTTGACGCCAGGCATCGAAGCGGCCAGCTGGCCGTAGTATGTCGTGAATCGCGCGGCCGCGGTGTCAAACCACGCCATTGCAAGCTGGTGGTAATCCTTGGCTTCGGCGGCACGGCCGGCCCAATAGGCGCCGCGCGCCAACGTGATCGGCAGGGTTCCCGCGTCGTAGAGCTTGACGAAATGGGCGTAAGCAACATCTGGCTGATGCAGAAAGCGCAGCGCGATCCATCCCGACAGGAACTCGAGCTCGGCGAAATTTTGGCCGGTCGTCGCTTGGTGCTGCTCGGCGACACGATAGGCGATATCGGGACGTCCCATGGCCAGCGCGCGCCGGGCCATGATCTGACGTTCGTTCGCCCATTGCGTCGCGTGCGCCGGATCCGGCGGGGCCACCACCAGAAGGTCGAGCGCGCCATCGTCCAGGTTCTTGACCCGGCGCCAGCGAACGCGGTCGTACAGTAGACCGGGGTCATTGCGATATTCCGGCGGGATGCGATCGACGAAGCTGTCGGCATCGCCTGCAAACGTCATCAACGCCAGACGCGCCTGGGCTACGGCGCTCGGGCCCGCTGGAACGAGCGGAAGCATGCGCTGCGCCGCGGCGATCTGGCTGTTCCACAGCAGACGATCGAGCCGCCGCTCGTGATCTTCAACGCGCAGGAAATCGTGGTAGCGTTGATAAATCGAGCGCTCGTCGAAAGCCGAAAAATCACCGTTGACCCAGACATCACGGATGCGTGCTTGCGCTTCTTCGGCATGTCCGGTCGATATCCAAATGTCGGCCTGCCGCAATTTGCCGGCTGCCGTGATCGGCGGGTGGGTGGCAAACCAATCGATGAGCGTACCGTCCGGCACGCCGTTCATCGCTTCTTCGGCGGCTTGCTCGAGCGCGGACTGTCCTGGCCAATCTGGGTGGGTAACGATGAAATGCGTGATCTCGCCGAAGCTGGCGCCATTGGCGCCGCGGATGATCGCCAACCAGTGCAACGCCTCGCGCGGCAGCGGATCGCGCGCCATCGCGGCTTCGCGCGCCGCTCCTTTCCAGTTGCTCTTTTGTGCATCGGCAAAGGCGGCGTGATAGGCGCGCTTGTCGTTGGTAGAGAGAGCTTGCGCGTGCGCAAGGCCCACGCCCAGCGACGCGCTGGCAATGGTAACGGCCAGACAGACGCCCAACCGTCGCTTCACAACCAATTCCAAGTGGGGCTCCCCACGGCGATATTAGCCGCGGCGGCGCCGGCTGTCAGGTCCGGTTGCGCCAGCGGAGAAGCGCGATTGCCCTCGGGCATGGACGGGCGCTATTTTGGCCCACGATGCGGCCCGAACAGGCCGCATCGCAGGAGGCTGGAATGTTCAAGGGTTCACTGGTCGCGCTCATCACGCCGTTCCGCAATGGAGCGGTCGATGAGAAAGCGTTCCAGGGCTTTGTCGACTGGCAGATCACGCAAGGTACGCACGGCGTCGTTCCATGCGGCACAACCGGCGAATCGCCGACGCTGTCGCACGCCGAACACAAGCGCGTGGTCGAGCTGTGCGTCGAGGCCGCGCGGGGCCGCGTGCCGGTGATCGCCGGTACGGGCTCGAATTCGACTGCTGAAGCAATCGAACTGACACAGCATGCGAAGCGGGCAGGGGTCGATGCCGCACTGGTCGTGACCCCGTATTACAACAAGCCAACACAGGAAGGCCTCTATCAGCACTACAAGGCGATCAATGATGCCGTGGATCTGCCGCTGTTGATCTACAACATTCCCGGCCGCTGCGTCGTCGACATGAACGTCGACACCATGGCGCGGCTGGCCAAGCTGCCGAATATTGTCGGCGTCAAGGACGCGACGAACGATTTGGCGCGGCCGCTGAAGACACGCGCGACGTGCGGCGACGCGTTCTGCATGCTGTCGGGTGAGGATGCGACGGCTTTGCCCTATCGCGCCAATGGCGGCGACGGATGCATCTCAGTCACCGCCAACGTCGCGCCGCGCGCTTGCGCGGAAATGCACGAAGCTTGGGAAAAAGGTGACACCGCCGGCGCGATGAAGACCAACATGCGCTTGGCCGCGTTGCACGATGCGTTGTTCGTCGAAACCAGTCCAGCGCCGGTGAAGTATGCGGCTTCGTTGCTCGGCAAGTCGTTGCCTGACGTACGGCTGCCGCTGGTGCCCGCGTCGCCGGCGGCGCAGGCGCGCGTCAAGGACGCGATGCGCTCCGCCGGGCTGCTGAACTGACGCATCGATGGCCTTGCGGGGCGACGAGAAGTACGTCGCGCAAAATCGGCGTGCCCGCCACGATTACGCGATCCAGGAGACGCTCGAGGCCGGCTTGATGCTGACCGGCACTGAGGTCAAGGTGTTGCGCGCCGGGCTTGCAAGCATCGCCGAAGCCTATGCCGCGGAAAAAGACGGCGCGATCTATCTGCTCAATGCGCACTTTCCCGCCTATCCGGCGGCACGCATCAATCACGAGCCACGCCGGCCGCGCAAACTGCTGTTGCGCAAGCGGGAGATTGCAAAGCTGTTGGGCGCTGTGAAGCGGGAGGGCATTACGTTAGTGCCGCTCTCGATCTACTTCAACG
The DNA here is from genome assembly GCA_035632395.1 of Allostellaceae bacterium. Classification (GTDB taxonomy): domain Bacteria; phylum Pseudomonadota; class Alphaproteobacteria; order ATCC43930; family CGMCC-115725; genus REEB95. The sequence continues at coordinate 19,600 of DASQGX010000067.1, read as the reverse complement.
AGCACGGCCGCGCCAAGTTGGCCCTCGGCGTCGCCAAGGGCAAGCGCAAGGCCGACAAACGCGAGGCCGAAAAAGAGCGCGATTGGCAACGGTCCCGGGCGCGGCTATTGCGCGAGCGGGGCTAGCTATCGATCGTCTTGCGCGAGTTCACGCTCCAAGTCGTCGAGCTGATCTTCACCAAAAACCTTGATGTCGTTGGCACGCAACAACGCAGCCGTGCGGCCCTGGCCCGGCACTTGGTCGATGAAGTTGGCGCCGTAGATCACCCGCGAGCCGCACGACGGGCTCGACTGTTTGAGGATCGCGAGGGTGATACCGTGCTGTTTCGCGAGCGCGAGCGCGGCCTGCGCACCGCGTTCGTACTCGGCCGTGACGTCATTGCCGAACACGGTCACGACCCGGTTGTTCTCGACGTCGATGCGCGCTCGCGGCCGCGGCGTCGGCAACCCGCCGGCTACTTCCGGGCAAATATGAATGAGTCGGCCCTCAGCGTGCCAGCGGCCGAAGCGCGGGTCGGTGCACGGTGTATCGCTGCCGTTGTAGCGTACGCGATAGCCAACGACCGCCTCGCCTAGCAGGCAGGTGCTGACCAGAATTTTGCGCATGCAAGCATTATGACAGCGCGAGCCGCCGCTTCAACTCGACGAAAACGGCCTCGAACATTGCCGGGGTAAGTTGGCCCGTATTGGTGTTGTAGCGCGAGCAGTGATAACTGTCGGCGAGAATCAGGCCCGAGGGCAAGGCGTGAATCGCGCCGTGAGCGAACCGATAATGCGCCCGTTTCTGCCCGCGTGCTGCAAGAACGGCTTGGTGCGCGATTTGTCCGAGTGCGAGGACGATCGCCAGCCGTGGCATCGCGGCGATCTCCGCCGCGAGAAAGGCGCCACAATTGCGGATTTCGTCGGTTTCAGGCTTGTTGGCAGGTGGCACACAGCGGACTGCATTGGTGATTCGGCATCCAACGAGATGCAATCCGTCGTCGGCGCGTTCGCGATATTCGCCGCGTGCGAAGCCGAACTTCGTGAGCGTCCCATAAAGCAAAATGCCCGCATAATCCCCGGTGAAGGGCCGGCCGGTACGATTGGCACCTTTGAGACCCGGCGCCAAGCCGACGATCAATAGCCGCGCGTCGAGCTCGCCAAACGACGGTACCGGCGCGTTGTGCCACGATGGCTGGGCAGCGCGCTGCGTGGTGCGGAATGCCGCGAGGCGCGGACAGAGCGCACAATCCTGCCCGGGAGTGCCCGGGGCCGACGGCGCGCTCACGCCTCGCTGTCGCTCATCTGATTGAATGCCTGGCTCTGCCGTTGTGGTGCGTCGTCGCGATGACGCATGATTTGCGGCGCCAGCTCTTGTAGCTCGATGAACATGTCGGCTTGACGCCGCAGCTCGTCGGCAACCATTGGTGGCGCCGAGCGTATCGTCGACACCACGGTGACACGAACGCCTTTTCTCTGCACGGCGTCGACAAGACGGCGAAAGTCGCCGTCGCCCGAAAACAATACGATGTGGTCGAGATATTGCGCCATCTCCATTACATCGATGGCGAGTTCGATATCCATATTGCCTTTGACCTTTCGGCGGCCCATGGCGTCGGTGTATTCCTTGGTCGGCTTGGTCACCATCGTGTAGCCGTTGTAATCGAGCCAATCCACCAAGGGGCGGAGTGGCGAATATTCCTGATCCTCGATCAACGCTGTGTAATAGAAGGCGCGGATAAGGCGGCCTTTCTCGCCGAACAACTGCAACAACCGCTTGTAGTCGATGTCAAAACCCAGGGCCCGGGCGGCAGCATGAAGATTGGCTCCATCGATGAACAGTGCAATTCTTTCCTCGGGGTAAAACGTCATGTGCAACTCCACGCAATGACACCAATTCTATGCCGCGCATTTGACCGCTCCGGCGGCGCGGGCGTCAAGCAGTGGCGGTTGCCAAGGCGACGCTGCGCATGATTTTCATCGCCTTGGGCGCCAACTTGCCGAGCAACGTCGGGCCACCACGTGCGACCCTCGAAGCGGTGTTGCGTTCCCTCGCACAGGAAGGCGGCGAGATTGTGGCGCGGTCGCGCTTTTACCAAAGTTCGCCCGTGCCGAAATCGGATCAGCCGGACTACCTCAACGCCGTCGTGGCGATCAAAAGCGATTTGGATCCGACAACGTTGCTTGCGGCGCTCGCTGCGATTGAGACGCGGTTCGGCAGGCAGCGCGGCGAACGCAATGCAGCGCGCCCGCTCGACCTCGATTTGATTGCTTATGACGATTTAATCCGCGACGCGCCGCCGATCCTGCCGCATCCGCGGATGCACGAGCGGGCCTTCGTCCTGTTGCCGTTAGCCGAGATCGCACCCAACTGGTATCATCCACGGCTCCGCTTGCCGATCGCCGCGTTGATCCAGGCCCTAGCGCCCGCGCTCCGCGCCGAATGCCAGCCCGCCGCAGGCGATTGACTTCGCGTCGCTACTGTCTCAAAATTAGGACAGGCGATAATAACCGTTTTGCCCGACAATCATAGGTGAGGCTCCGCTATGTCGATGTCATCGCCGCGCGCCGCTTCAGTAAGCGCCGCATCTGACGTGCCGAGCGCCTATGCAAAGAAGGCGCTTTTCGGCTCGGCCATCGGCTACGCGATGGACGGGTTCGATCTGCTCATCCTCGGTTTCATGCTCGGCGCCATCCGCAACGAGCTAGGTTTGTCGGGTCCGCAGGCGGGATCGCTCTTCACATTCACGTTACTCGGGGCGGTCACCGGCGGCATCGTCTTCGGCATCATGAGCGATTTCTTCGGCCGCGTGCGCGTGTTGAGCTGGACGATCCTGCTGTTCGCGGTTTTCACCGGTCTCTGTGCATTTTCACGCGGCTATTACGATCTGCTCACCTATCGCACAATTGCCGGGCTCGGGCTTGGCGGCGAATTCGGCATCGGCATGGCATTGGCCGCTGAGGCGTGGCCGGCCTCGATGCGCGGCCGCGTTTCGTCCTATGTCGGTCTCGGCTGGCAGTCCGGCGTGCTCGTCGCGGCGTTCGTGACGCCGTTCTTGCTTCCGCATATCGGGTGGCGCGGCATGTTCTTGGTCGGCGTCCTCCCGGCTCTCGTCGCCTTCATCGTCCGCCGGACCATCGGCGAGCCCGAGATCTTCGTGCAGCGCCACATTCGGCAGGGGTTCCCCATTGGGTTGCTGTTTAAGGATGCGGCGACCGTGAAGGTCACTGTCGGCATGTTCATTCTCTGCTCGGTGCAGAACTTCGGCTACTACGGCGTGATGATCTGGTTGCCGTCGTACCTCAACAGCCAGTTCCATTTTCCGTTGATGCAGTCGGCGATATGGACGGCGGTTACCATCCTCGGCATGGCGCTGGGCATCTGGCTTTTCGGCGTGGCGGCGGACAAGATCGGCCGGCGGCCGGTGTTCATGTTCTGGCAGATCGGCGCCGCGGTCATGGTCGTGGTGTTCTCGCAGCTGACGTCGCCTTATGGGCTGTTGGTCGGCGGCGCCGTGATGGGCTTCTTCATCAACGGCATGCTCGGCGGTCTCGGCGCGCTGATGTCGGAGCTTTATCCGACGGCGGCGCGCGCCACCGCGCAGAATGTCCTGTTCAATCTCGGCCGTGGCGTCGGCGGTTTCGGACCATTCGTCGTGCCGATTCTGGCAGCGCAGTATTCGTTCCCGATCGCGATTGCGCTCTTGGCGGTCATATACCTGATCGAATTCGTCGCTACCGTACTCCTGATACCGGAACGGAAGGGCGTGCCGCTCGAGTAATTACGGGCGCCCGACTGCTGCCGCTCTCGCTCATCAAGGTCGATGTTTGGACATGGACGCTGTCCACGCTGCGAATTTGCTTTTTCCGGTTGCGGAGCAGTCCGCGGCAGTGCTCGAGAACGCAGCGGTCAACGCGGAATACAAGCATCTCGTGGTTGCGGCGGAGGCGCCGGCGACCGACGTTGTCGCAGGTCAGTTCTTTCATCTTCTCTGCCCGCCGTCGGATGGTGCCGCGCCGTTCCTGCGCCGGCCAATGAGCATTTATGCCGCCGACCACGCACGCGGGCGTATCGAGTTCCTTTACAAGGTTACCGGCAGTGGGACGCGCGGACTGGCCGAACTCGAACCTGGCGACCGGCTCAATATGCTCGGACCGCTCGGCCGCGGCTTTGCCCTGGCGCCGGCGTGGCGGCACATCGCCATCGTCGGTCGCGGCGTCGGTCTGGCAACGCTCGCGCCACTAGCGCTGATGGCCGAGCAGGCGGGTGTAGGCGTGACTGCTATCCTGAGCGCGCGCCGCCCCGATCTGGTAATGTCGGTGGAGTTGTTTCGCGCCCATGGCGGCGACGTGATCGTTGTCACAGATTCGGATCACAGTAGTGCCGTGGGCAATGTCGAACGGCTATTGCGCGACCTGGTGGCGGAGCACAAGGCCGGCGCGTTCTTCACCTGCGGCTCGAACCGCCTCCTGCTGCTGCTCCAGCGGCTCGGCAAGGAGCTTGGCATTCCCGGTCAGGCCGCGCTCGAGCAGCAGATGGCCTGTGCGCTCGGCATGTGCTTTTGCTGCGTCCGCGACTTTCATGCTCCGGCGGGCGGCGTCGAGCATCGGCGCGTGTGCTGGGAAGGCCCGGTGTTCGACCTGCAGGAGCCGCTGTCGTGGTAGATTTGGCGGTCGATGTCGGCGGCCTGCGGCTCGCGAATCCGGTGATGCCGGCGTCCGGCACATTTGCAGATGGCTTGGCACGCGTCATCGACTTCAACCGTCTCGGCGCCTTCGTGACCAAGACCGTTACCCGCGAGCTGCGTGCCGGCAACCCGACGCCGCGCGTCGCCGAAACGGCCGGCGGTATGCTCAACTCGATTGGCATTCCGTCCAAAGGCGTCGAATATTTCCTCACCCAGACGGTGCCATTTTACCGGCGATTCATCCCGCCGCTGATCGCCAGCATTTCGGCGCCGACAGCCGATGGCTTCGCCACCTTGGCGGCCGAGCTCAGCGTTGCGGGGATTGCTGCGATCGAAGCCAACATCTCGTGCCCCAATCTCGAACAGGACGGCCGCGCCTTCGCCATGACGACCCAGGCGACCGCCGGCGTGGTCGCGCGATTGCGTGCGGCGACCAAGCTGCCGTTGTGGGTCAAATTGACGCCGAACACCGGCGATATTGCTGACGTTGCGCGCGCTGCCGAGGCGAACGGCGCCGACGCCGTAGTCGTCGCGAACACGATCCTCGCGATGGCGATCGATGTCGAAACTTTCCGTCCGCGGCTCGGCAGCATCACCGGTGGCCTCTCAGGTCCTGCGGTGAAGCCTGTCATCCTGCGCCAGGTTTACCAGTGCGCTCGTGCGGTAAAGATCGACATCGTCGGCTGCGGCGGCATCGCCAGCGGCAGCGACGCCGTGGAGTACCTGTTGGCCGGCGCACGCGCCATCCAGGTCGGCACGGCGACATTCATTCATCCGACGGCGCTGATCCGCGTCATCGAGGAACTCGAAGCGTTCTGCGCTCGTCGGGGATTTGCGCGCGTTTCGGCGCTGACCGGCGCGCTGATGAGTGCCGGCGCCGATGAGACCGACGTCGAGTGGCGTCAGGAGGCTGGTGAATGAAGCTCGTTGCCAATAACGCGCCTACCGCGTTCGACCCGCAAGCCACGGCTGATGGACTCTTTCGTGAACTCGCACGCGCGACCGCGGATCCCAGCGGTATCGGCGTCAGCCGGGAGAGTTATGGTGCAGGCGAACAGAAGGCGGTCGAGATCATCCGGCGCAGTGCCGAAAGTACCGGGCTCGCGACGAGCTTCGATGCTGCGGCCAATCTCGTCGTGACCCTGCCGGGTCGGGACGAAGACAAGCCGTTCATCGCCATCGGCTCGCACCTCGATTCTGTGCCGCAAGGCGGGAACTACGATGGCGCCGCCGGGGTCGTCGCCGGCTTGCTCACTTTGATGCGCATGCAAGAGGAGAGGGTGGTGCCGCCACGCACGGTCAAGCTCATCGCGATGCGCGGTGAAGAGAGCGCCTGGTACGGCAAGACGTGCGTCGGCTCGTACGCACTGTTCGGCGGTCTCACCGAGCAAGACCTGATGCTGACGCACCGATCGGGCCATGGCACGCTCGGCGAAGCGATGCGCGCTCGGGGTTCCGATGTTGCGCGTATCGCACGCGGCGAAACCTTGCTCGACCCAGCTTCGATTACGGCCTATCTCGAGCTTCATATCGAGCAGGGGCCGGTGATGGTCGCGCGCGGTTTCCCAACGGCAATTGTGACAGGAATTCGCGGCAATATCCGTCATCGCGAAGTGCGCTGTATCGGCGAAGCGGCCCATTCCGGTGCCGTGCCGCGCTGGCTCCGGCGCGACGCGGTGTTTGCCGTCGCTGAACTCATCGCCCATCTCGACGAGCATTGGGAAAGCCTGCAGCAGCGCGGCCTCGATTTAGTGGTGACGGTCGGAATCATCAGCACTAATCCGGCCGAGCACGCGATGTCGCGGATTCCAGGCGAAGTGACATTCAGTTTCGAAGTCCGCAGCCAGAGCAGCGACACGCTCGAAGCTTTCTATCACCTAATGCGGACCGAATGCCGGACCATCGGCAACAAGCGCAAGGTCGAGTTCCGCTTCGATCGGCGTCTCGATACCAAGCCGGCGCGCATGGACGACACCTGGGTCGAGCGCCTGTTGCGGCTTTCGAAACGCCTAGGGCTGCCTGCCGAGACGCTGCCTTCGGGCGCCGGCCACGACGCGGCGATCTTCGCCAACGAAGGCGTGCCATCGGCGATGATTTTCATCCGCAACGAACACGGTTCGCATAATCCGCTTGAGGCGATGGTGCTCGATGATTTCCTCAAGGGCGTTAATTTATTATATCACGCTGTTGTCGAAGCGACGTGACGAACCGGTTTCGTCCCGGTATGGTGATGGCGATCCGCACACCTAAGATGCGGACGATGAGGGGAGCGTGGATACACGCCGTAAAGAGATCGGCCGAAGGCTCAAAGCCTATCGTTGGGGCAGCGGCCTGAAAGCCGAGGAAATTGCCCATCGTCTGAACATCTCCCGTTCTGCACTCTATCGTATGGAGGCGGGCGAGATTGTTAAAATCGAGACGCTGGATGCGCTGGCGCACGTGCTTAACACATCGCTGGCCTCGCTGCTCGGTGTCGGTGTCGAATATTATTCAAAGGCGGGTGCTTATTTCGAACGCATGCGACAGCTGGAAGCTAGCGCCGATCAGGTCATCGCCCGCTTCATGCCGATTTCGTTCCTGCTGACGACGGCCGAATACAGCACCCATCTGCGCCAGATGCTGATTGAGGCCATGCCAGCCGGCGAACTTCAGCCCGAAGCTTTCGCCGAGATCGAGACGATCATGGCGATCCTCGGCACGCGCAAATCGGCGCACAAACCGCGCGTCGTGGCCTTGATGTCGGTGCCTGAGGTCGAACGCTTTCTCCAACTGGGCGTCATCGGACGGTTTGGCCTGCCCGCCGTGGAGTGGGCGCGGCGCCGCACCGCGGCGCGGCGCGAGATCGAAAACATCTCGCGCTTTCTGACCGACCCGCAACCCGGAATCGAAGTTGGTTTGGTCGACGAGATGCTGCCCAACATGGCTTTCCAGCTGTTTCAGTCGAAGAAGGAAATGGTGCTGGCTGTCAGCCCGTTCCGGATCAGCGAGATGCCGAACATCCGACACGGCGTGGCCACCGTCACCGCAGCCCCGGAAGCTGTCGCGCTTTACGAAAGGCTTGCCGCCGACCTGTGGAGCCGTGCGCTGAAAGGGCCACGTGCGGCGGCGCGGCTGGCCGAGGTCATGGCGCGGTCGGCTGCTGGCGGGCCGGGTGAAATGCGCTTGACTCGCGCACCGTCGCGCCGCAGAAAGTCGCGCCATTAGGCTGACGGATCGAAATCCATGAATTTCGGCGCCACGTTTCCCGATCGCGAGCTCATTCAGCAGGTCACGTCGCGGATCCTGCTCGAGGTCGGAGCGGTCAACTTCAACTCTGCGACGCCGTTCATTTTCACCTCGGGGTGGGCTAGTCCGGTTTACATCGACTGTCGCCGCCTGATCTTCTATCCGCGCGTCCGTGAGACACTGTGCGAATTCGCCACCTCGACCATTCTGCGCGAGGTCGGCTTCGAGGCCATCGACGTGATCGCCGGCGGCGAGACCGCCGGCATCCCGTTTGCCGCCTGGATCGCGGACCGGCTGATGCTTCCCATGCAGTATGTGCGCAAAAAGCCGAAGGGCTTCGGCCGCAATGCGCAGATCGAGGGCGACATACGCGAAAACGCGCGCACATTGCTCGTCGAGGATTTGACGACCGACGGCCGAAGCAAGGTCAATTTCTGCAAGGCGCTCCGCCAGGCCGGCGCGATCGTCGAACACACATTCGTCATCTTCCACTACGGCATCTTTCCGCAGAGTGAGCAGCTGATGGCCGAAATCGGCGTCAAGCTCCATTCGCTCGCCAATTGGTGGGACGTGCTCAAAGTCGCCAAGTCCGAGGGCCGGTTCGACGCGCCAACGATGCGCGAAGTGGAAAAGTTTCTGAACGATCCGGTGAGCTGGTCGGCCGCGCACGGCGGCGCGTCCGAGCTGCCTTCAGCTTAGCAATTCCTTAACCATAAATCCGTCGCCCTCACGCGAAATTAAGGAAATCGCCGTTCAATGCCGCCGACCCGGCCTTCAGCCGGTGAGTGGGGCGATTTCGCATGCGTATTTCCGTATTCGGCATGGGCTATGTCGGGACGGTCTCGGCGGCCTGTTTTGCCGAGCTCGGGCACGACGTCATTGGCGTCGACATCAATCCCGCCAAGGTCGACATGATCAACCGCGGTCTTTCGCCGGTGGTCGAGGAGGGCCTCGATGAAGCTGTCAGCGCGGCCGTCAAGGCGCGCCGATTGCGCGCGATCGCCGATACCGAAACGGCTGTTCTACAAAGCGACGTCTCGCTGATTTCGGTTGGTACACCGATGAGCCGGACCGGCGCGCCGATGCTCGATGCGCTCGACGCCGTCGTCGATGGTATAGGCACTGCACTGCGACACAAGAACGGCGGCCATACGGTCGTCCTGCGCTCAACGGTGCCGCCTGGCACCACGGAAGGCCGCATGTTGCCGATGTTGGCGACGAAATCCGGCCGGGACGGCGACAGCGGTGTTGCGGTCGCGTTCAACCCCGAATTTCTGCGCGAAGGCTGTTCCGTTCGCGATTTTCGCAAGCCGCCATTCACTATCGCCGGCGCCTCGAACCCGGCGGGTTACGATGCGGTCCAGGCGCTCTACCGCGGCATCGAAGCGCCTTTCATTCGCACCACGACCGGCGTCGCCGAATCAGTGAAGTGCCTGTCGAACGCCTTCCATGCGGTCAAGATCGCCTTCGCGAATGAAGCGGGCGTTCTGCTCAAGAGCCTCGGCGTCGATGCGCAGGAGGCGATGAAAGTATTCTGCGCCGATCGCCAACTGAATATTTCGCCGGCCTATCTCCGGCCAGGATTCGCCTTCGGCGGGTCGTGCCTTCCTAAGGATGTCTCGGCGCTGGTCGCATTGGCCAAAGGCGGCGATATCGCGTTGCCGCTTCTTTCCAGCGTCATGCCGGCAAATGACGCGCATATCGATCGTGCGCTCCATGCCATTCTCGACGAGGGCCGCCGCAAGGTCGCGCTCTTGGGGCTTGCCTTCAAGCCCGGCACCGACGACTTGCGTCATTCGCCGTTTGTCTATTTGGCTGAACGGCTGATCGGCAAAGGCTATGACCTGGCGATCTTCGACCGCAACGTCAACACCAGCAAGCTGCTTGGCAAAAACCGTGAATTCATCGAGCGCGAGATTCCGCACTTCGACCGGCTGGTGGTCGGCGATTTGCGCCGTGCGCTCGACGGCGCGGGCATGATCGTCATCGGTCACGCTAACCGCGAGGATATCGCCCTGCTCGAAGCGGAACATGACGGCCGGCCGATTCTCGATCTCCAGGGCGTGCCGGCCTTGGCGCAGCTGTCGGGCGTGCGCTACCGTTCACTCTGCTGAGGTCGACGATGGCGCGGCCGCGACTGCTCTTCGTCTCGCCGCAGTTCCTGTTTCCGGCCGATGCCGGCGGCAAGATCCGCAGCAGCGGCATCCTGCGCGGCCTGAAGGGCGGCCATTTCGAGATCACGCTGGTGTCGCCAGCGACAACAGAGCAGCCGCGGCGGTTCGCGCGCGAGCTGAGTGAGGTCTGTGACCGCTTTCTTTCCTGGTCCGCGGCTAAACCCAGCAAGTTCTTCGGCACGCTGAAACGCGTTACTGCCCTGGCGTCGCGGCTACCGGCGTCGGTCGCGCTCGATCGGTCGCGTGCGGCTACCGCGCTGATCGCCGATACGCTGGCGACGCAGCCTGACGTGGTTATCGCCGATTTCGTCCACGCCGCCGTGCTGTTCAATCGCGTGCCGCCAATCGGTAGTGTAGTTTTCACACACAACGTTGAAGCCGAGATTTTCGCCCGTCACGCGCAAACAGCGGAAAACCCTTTCGCGCGCATGATCTGGGGTGCGCAGCGCCGGAAGATGGCTGAATTCGAGGCCCGCCATCTGCCGGCCTTTGCCAAAGTCATCGCCGTTTCGGACCGCGACCTCAGCTTCTTTCTGGAGACTTATGGCGTACGCGGCGCCGAAGTAATTCCGACCGGCGTGGATTTTGATTATTTCGGCGCCCTGGCATCGCCACCTCCTACGGCGATCGATCCGCGTGGCGGCCATCTCATTTTCACCGGCTCCATGGATTGGCCGGCGAATATTGACGCCATTCAATACTGTATGAACGAGATCTGGCCGTTGATTGCAAAAGCGCGCCCCGAAGCGCGGCTGACCATCGTCGGCCGTGATCCGCCCGGTGCATTGGTCGAGAAAGCGCGGGCGCGCGGACTCAACTGGCGATTCACCGGTTTCGTCGATGACGTGCGCCCGTTCATTCGCGATTCCGACCTTTATATCGTGCCGTTGCGCGTCGGCGGCGGGACCCGGATCAAGATCTATGAGGCCATGGCGATGCGGCGGCCGGTCGTTTCGACGTCGATCGGCGTCGAGGGCCTGCCGGTCGAAGAGGGCAACCACTTTCGGCGGGCCGATACCGCCGCGGCTTTCGCCGAAATGGTGCTGCAGTTGCTGGCAGCCTCGGGCCAAGGCGCAGAAATGGCGGAAAACGCCTACGATTTTATCCTTAAACGCTATTCGACCCGGCGTGTGGCGCGGGCCTTCGAAGAGATCTGCAAACGGGCGGCGGTTTCTGGCGCCGGGAATCAGCCAATCGAGCCGGTGGCACTGGCTGGATAATCGGGGGTTGTCCGACGCTGCTGTTGCAGTGCAATAGCAGCCCACTTATATTGTAAGATCAACGCGGTTTCCGGAGATCAAGATACATGGCGCGGGTTACGGTCGAAGACTGCATTCTAAAGGTTCCCAATCGATTCGAGTTGGTTCTCCTCTCGGCTCAACGTGCCCGCGACGTCGCGGGTGGCGCACCGCTGACTGTAGATCGTGACAACGACAAGAACCCCGTCGTGGCGTTGCGCGAGATCGCCGACGAAACCATTGCCCTCAAGACCCTTGAGGAAAACCTCGTCAAAGGACTCCAGAAGCACGTCGAAATCGACGAGCCGGTGGAGGACCAGGAGATCGAGCTCGGCACGCAGCTCGGCCTTGGCTCTGACATCGCCCAAGTGCCGGGCACCGAGGGCGCGGCTTTGGCCGACGCGCAAGGCGATCAGGCGGTGGACGAGGATCTCGAGAAGGACGTGCTCGAGGCCGCCGAGGACGAGGCCGTCGGTTTGAACGACGAGGCACTGCCGGACATCGCCGAAGGCGAGGCCGAAGGCGACGGCCCCGCGGAAGACGGCCAGCCTTGATGAGCGGGAGCGGCGGCGGTTCACCCGTCGCGCCGCTCTCGGTTTGTCCGTACGCCGGCGGTGTTGACCGGCGGAACATACTTCCATGATGCGTCAATTCGAGCTCGTCGAGCGGGTCAAGGCCTACGACCCATCGGCCGACGAGGACGCCATCAATCGCGCCTATGTCTATTCGATGAAAGCGCACGGCGCCCAGAAACGCGCATCGGGCGACCCCTACTTCTCGCATACCGTCGAAGTCGCCGGCATCCTGGCGAAGATGAAGCTCGATGCGGCTTCGATTATCACCGGCCTGCTGCACGACACGGTCGAGGACACGCTCGCGACCCTCGAGGATATCGAAAAGATTTTCGGGCCGGAGATCGCGCGCCTGGTTGACGGCGTGACTAAGCTGTCGCGCATCGAGCTGCAATCGGACCAGACTAAGCAGGCAGAAAACTTCCGCAAGCTGGTCCTGGCGATGTCGGAAGATATCCGCGTCCTGCTGGTGAAGCTGGCGGACCGGCTGCACAATATGCGCACGCTCCACTTCATCAAGGACGCGGACAAACGCAAACGCATCGCGCGCGAAACGATGGAAATCTACGCGCCGCTGGCCGAGCGCATCGGCATGAACGCGATGAAGGACGAGCTGGAGGATCTGGCGTTCGCCGAGCTCAATCCCGAGGCGCGCGACAGTATCAAGACACGACTCAACTTTTTGCGCGAGAAGGGCGGCGATCTGGTCAGCGGCATCATCGACGAGCTGCAGCAGACGCTGAAGGATAGCGGCATCGAGGTGCAGGTTTCCGGGCGAGAAAAGACGTCCTACTCGGTCTGGAAGAAGATGCAGAAAAAGAATGTCGGCTTCGAACAGTTGTCCGACATCATGGCATTCCGCGTCGTCGTCGAGGATGTCGAGCAGTGCTATCATGCGCTCGGTGTTCTCCACAGCAAGTATCCGGTCGTGCCGGGGCGGTTTAAGGATTACATCTCGACGCCCAAGCCGAACAATTATCGTTCGCTGCACACCGGCGTGATCGGCCCGCATCGCCAGCGGATCGAAATCCAGATCCGTACGCCCGAGATGCATGAAGTCGCCGAGCTCGGCGTTGCCGCCCATTGGGTCTACAAGCAGGGCGCGCCCAAGACCGAAGGCCGCCAATACCGTTGGCTGCGCGAGCTGCTCGATATCATCGAACACGCGCCCGATCCGCAGGAATTCCTCGAGCACACGAAGCTCGAAATGTTCCAGGATCAAGTATTCTGCTTCACCCCCAAAGGCGACCTGATCGAATTGCCGCGCGGCGCCACCGCCGTCGATTTCGCTTATGCCGTCCATTCACAGATCGGCGACACGTGCGTCGGCGCCAAGATCAACGGTCGGTTGGTGCCTTTGCGCACGGCGCTGGCCAATGGCGATCAGGTGGATATCGTCACTTCGAAGGCGCAGACGCCGTCGCCTACTTGGGAGCGGTTCGTCGTCACTGGCAAGGCGCGCGCTCGTATTCGGCGTTTCATCCGGACGCAGCAGCGCCAGCAATATCTCGACCTCGGCAAGGCCATTTTACAGAAAGCATTCCGGCAGGAGGGCCACGACTTCGCCGAAAAGGCGCTCGACGAGTTGTTGCAGCGGTTCGAGTGCAAGACTCGCGACGATCTCTATGTCGCCGTCGGCGAGGGGCTGCACACCGGCCGCGAGATCGTGCACGCGATCTTTCCACCGAAGGCGGACGCGCGGTCGGCCAAGGTCGTCACCCTTACGCCGCGCGGCAAGGCGAAGAAGGCGTCGGAAAATGCAGTCCCGATCCGCGGCATGATCCCTGGCATGGCGGTGCATTTCGCCGGTTGTTGCCATCCGCTACCGGGTGATCGCATCGTCGGCATCGTGACGACGGGCAAGGGCGTGACGATCCATACCATCGATTGCGAGACGCTCGACACGTTTGCTGAGACGCCGGAGCGCTGGCTTGACGTCGCCTGGAGCGACGAGGGCGACGGCGGGCGTGTTCACGTCGGCCGGATCAGCGTCACCATCGGCAACGAGCCCGGCAGCCTGGGCAGCTTGACGACGGTCATCGGCAAGAGCGGCGGCAACATCACCAACCTCAAGATCACCAACCGGTCGCAGGATTTCTTCGAGATCCTTGTCGATATCGAAGTACAGAACGTGCGCCACTTGACCAATATCATCGCCGCCTTGCGGGCGACGCCGGTGATCAATTCGGTGGAACGCGCGCGCGGCTGATCACCATGATGCAGAAACAGCCGCTGCGCCTCGGCGTCAATATCGACCATGTCGCTACCATCCGTAACGCGCGGGGCGGCGCGCATCCCGATCCAGTGCGGGCGGCGAAGTTGGCCGCAGCGGCGGGCGCCGACGGCATTACGGCGCATCTGCGGGAAGATCGCCGTCACATTTCCGACGCTGACATCGCCGCCCTCGCGCGCGAGATCGCATTGCCGCTCAATCTGGAGATGGCGGCAACCGACACCATGCTGGCGATCGCGCTCCATCACCGGCCGCACGCGGCGTGTCTCGTGCCCGAGCGGCGTCAGGAGTTGACCACCGAAGGCGGCCTCGATGTTGTCGGCGCGCGCGATCGGCTCGCGTCCGTCGTCGCACGGCTGGCGCAGGCCGGGGTTCGTACCTCGCTGTTTATTGATCCTGACGACAAGCAGGTTCGCGCGGCCCAGGCGATCGGGGCGCCAGTCGTGGAACTGCACACCGGCGCCTATTGCGACGCGACGGGTTCCGCACGCGCTCGCGAACTCGATCGTCTGCAGCGCGCCGCCGCCTTGGCGGACGAACTGGGTCTTGAATGCCATGCCGGCCACGGATTGAGCTTCGAAACCGTCGGTGCGGTAGCCTCCATTCCGAATATAGTCGAGCTCAATATCGGCCACTTCCTGATCGGCGAGGCGATCTTCGGCGGACTCGACAGCGCGATCAAGCGCATGCGCGCCTTGATGGACCAGGCCCGCAGCAATGCGCGGGGCGAAAAGAGCGCGTGATGATCCTCGGCGTCGGCAGCGATTTGATCGACATCCGCCGGATCGAGCAGACAATCGCGCGTTTCGGCGACCGGTTTCTCGAACGGGTGTTCACGCCGGTCGAGCGCCAGCGTTCGGAGCGCCGTAGTGACCGTGCCGCAAGCTATGCCAAGCGTTTCGCCGCCAAGGAGGCCTGTTCGAAGGCGCTTGGCACCGGCTTCCGCAAGGGCGTCTATTGGCGCGATCTCGGAGTCGTAAATCTACCGGGTGGGCGTCCGACATTGATACTGACGGGCGGAGCCTTGGCACGTCTCGAAGCAATGACGCCGCATGGGATGATGCCGCGCATCGACGTCACGCTGACCGACGAGCCGCCGCTTGCGCAGGCGCTGGTCGTCATTACGGCGGAAGTTGCTGATGCCGCGGAGCGCCGGACTTGACTTCCGAATCTCGGCAAGGCTTCATCGTCGCGGCCGCGCCGCCGGCAGCCTTCCCTAGGCCGGTTCCGTCAATGTGTTAGTGGATTTCCTGGATGAGCAGCAGAACTTCGGCCCGGGGCTCGAGCGGGCTCGCCGAGACCGCCAAAACGATTGTTTACGCGATTGTCATCGCGCTCGTCATTCGCACCTTCTTCTACGAGCCGTTCAGCATTCCGTCGGGATCGATGATCCCGACGCTATTGGTGGGCGACTATCTATTTGTTTCGAAATTTTCCTACGGCTACAGCCGTTATTCGATGCCGCTCGGCCTGCCGCTGTTCAAAGGCCGAATAATGTTTACGGCGCCGCATCGCGGCGACGTCGTCGTTTTCAAGCTGCCCAAGGATCCGTCGATCGATTTCATCAAGCGGATCATCGGATTGCCCGGCGACCACATCCAGATGAAGGACGGAATTCTTTACATCAACGACCAGCCGGTAAAGCGCGAGCGGATCGGCGTCTATCAGGATCCGGCCAGCGGCGCGACCTACACGGAATATATGGAGACGCTGCCGAATGGCTATCAGCATCCCATTCTCCAGCTTCCCGGTACCAACTATCCGCTCGACGACACGCCGGTCTTCACCGTTCCGCCCGATCACTACTTCATGATGGGCGACAATCGCGACAACTCGTCGGACAGCCGCGACCCGTCCAGCGGCGTTGGTTACGTACCGGCAGAGAATTTCGTCGGCCGCGCGGTATTCCTGTTCTTCTCGACCAACGGTTACGCCCATTGGTGGGAATTCTGGGACTGGCCGTTCACCGTCCGCTACGACCGGTTGTTCACGTCGATCCATTGAGTGCGGCGCGCGGCGTCGCGGCCGCGATATGGTCGTGAAGCCGCCATTGTCCGTCGGGGTGGAACCGCTGGAGGCCGCGCTCAGCCATCGATTCGAGAATCCCGCGCTGCTCATTGAGGCCCTGACGCATCCGAGCGCGCGGCAGCGGAACGCCGCGTCAGAACGCGGCTATGAACGGCTGGAGTTTCTCGGCGACCGTGTCCTCGGCCTGATCATCGCACAGCTGTTGTGGCAACGCTTTCCCGACGATGACGAGGGCGCGCTGACCCGCCGCCATGTAACGCTAGTCCGGCGTGAAACCTTGGCGACGGTGGCGCGCGAAATCGGCCTCGGCGGATTCATTGTCGTGTCGAGCGGCGAGGATGCCGCCGGCGTACGTCAGAACACCAGCGTACTGGCCGACGTCTGCGAAGCACTGATCGCGGCGCTCTATCTCGACGGCGGCCTTGCGGTGGCGCAGCGCTTCGTCGAGCGCTATTGGGAGCGCCGCGTCGGCGCGGCGCAGCCGCTGCGCGATCCCAAGACCGCTTTACAGGAATGGGCCCAGGCGCGCGGATTGAACCTGCCTAGTTACACGGTGGTCGATACCAGCGGGCCGCCGCATCGCCGGCGCTTCACGGTGACGGTGAGTGTCCCCGGCGCCAAGTCGGAAACAGCGTCGGGTACCTCCAAACGCGAAGCCGAAGCCGCGGCGGCAGCGGCGCTGCTCGCGTCGTTGGGCGATTCCGCATGAGCACCGACACAGCGCCCGTGATGACGCGTTGCGGACACGTCGCACTGATTGGTGCGCCGAATTCAGGCAAGTCGACACTGCTCAATCGCCTTGTGGGTTCGAAGCTGGCGATCGTCACGCCGAAGGTACAAACTACGCGCGCGCGGATGCTGGGGATCGTCGTCGATGGCAACGCGCAGATCATCTTCGTCGACACGCCTGGCATTTTTGAACCGAAACGTCGACTTGATCGCGCGATGGTCAAGGCGGCCTGGACCGGCGCGCACGAAGCCGAGTTGATTGTTGTATTGGTAGACGCCGCGCACGGCCTCGACGCGGATACGGGCCGCATCATCGACGGTTTGCGCGCAGCGAATCGGCGTGCCGTGCTCGCGCTCAACAAGGTGGACAAAGTGAAGCGCGGCGATCTTCTGCCGCTGGCGCAGGCACTCGATCGGGAAGGGGTCTTCGATCGCGTCTTCATGATTTCCGGGTTGACGGGCGACGGCGTCGAAGACCTTAGGCTCTATCTCGCGAATGCATTGCCGCGTGGGCCATGGCTTTACCCGGAAGACGAAATCACCGATGTGCCGTTGCGGCTGCTGGCGGCCGAGGCGACGCGCGAACAGATTTTTCGCCAACTGCACCAGGAGCTGCCCTATTCGGCGACGGTCGAGACTGAAAAATGGGAGGACCGCCCGGATGGCAGTGTGCGCATCGACCAGATCGTGCATGTTGCGCGTGAAGGACAGAAGGCAATCGTGCTTGGTCAAGGCGGGCGCCAAATCAAGAGCATCGGCGCCGCGGCGCGCGCCGATCTGGAGGCGATGTTCCAGCGCCGCGTCCATCTGTTCTTGCAAGTGCGCGTCACCGAAAACTGGACCGAGGATCGCGAACGCTACGCTGCCATGCGCCTCGACTTCGACGAATAATGCATTGGGTCGACCAGGGCATCGTCCTCGCAACGCGACGGCATGGCGAACGCGCGTTGATCGTCGATGTCCTGACCAAGGAGCACGGCCGGCATGCGGGACTGGTTCGCGGCGGGCAGGGACCGAAAGCGCGCACGCTCTATCAAATCGGTAACCAGGTGAGCCTGACGTGGTCGGCACGTTTGATCGACCATCTCGGCACCTATGCCGGTGAATTGCTGACCGGCCGCGCTGCGCGCTTTATCGACGACCGCGCACGCCTTGCATGCCTTGCTGCAGCGACCGCGTTAGCCGCAGCAACGCTTCCGGAGCGCGAGCCTCATCCGCGCTTCTATGCCGGAATGATCCGCTTGCTCGACGGGCTCGGCCGTGATGATGACTACGCTGCGCACTACGTGCTGCTCGAACTCGATCTGCTGGCTGAACTCGGCTATGGCCTCGATCTGTCGCGCTGTGCAGCCACCGGTGTCCGCGACGGGTTGACCTATGTGTCGCCGCGGTCGGGCCAGGCGGTTTCGACCGAGGCCGCGACGCCGTACCGCGAACGACTCCTGGTGCTGCCGCCGTTTCTGCTCGACGAGACGGTGACGCCGGACCGAGCGCAGGTTCTCGACGGCTTGAAGCTGACCGGCTTCTTTCTCGATCGCCGCGTGTTCCATCCGCACGGCCGCAAAACGCCGGCAGCGCGTGCGCGTTTCGTTGACGTGCTGCGCCGAACCGGTACTCTAACGGCACAACGAATCGAGTCGGCATGAAGAAGTCCGGTTCCGTTATGGTCGGCGAGGTGCGCGATGTGGCGCTCGCCGATGCGCTGAGCGAACGATATCTCTCCTACGCGCTGTCGACGATCATGGCGCGGTCGCTGCCCGACGTGCGCGACGGCCTGAAACCGGTGCACCGGCGGCTGCTCTTTGCGATGCGGCAACTCCGGCTCGATCCGAAGTCGGGTTACAAGAAATGCGCTCGCGTCGTTGGCGACGTGATCGGCAAATTTCATCCGCATGGCGACGTTGCCGTTTACGACGCGCTGGTGCGTTTGGCGCAGGATTTCGCGCAGCGTTATCCGCTCGTCGATGGGCAAGGCAATTTCGGCAATATCGACGGCGATAATCCGGCGGCGATGCGTTACACCGAAAGCCGCCTGACCCAGGTGGCCGAGGCGCTGCTCGCCGACATCGACGAGAATACGGTCGATTTCCGGCCGACCTACGACGGCGAAAACGACGAGCCGTTGGTCCTGCCGGCGCGGTTTCCCAATCTGCTGGCAAACGGCGCGTCGGGTATCGCCGTCGGCATGGCGACGAGCATTCCGCCGCATAACATCGTCGAGCTGTGCGACGCGCTTATCCATCTGGTGAAGCACAAGCGCGCCGGCATCGGCGACTTGGTCGAGCTGATGCCCGGTCCGGATTTTCCGACCGGCGGCGTACTGGTGGAGGACGCCGCCAGCATCAAGCAGGCTTACGCCACCGGCCGCGGCAGCTTCCGCCTGCGCGCGCGCTGGAACGTCGAGAAGCTTGGCCAGGGCACCTATCAGGTCGTGGTCGCCGAGATTCCGTACCAGGTGCAGAAATCGCGCCTGATCGAGCGCATCGCGCAGCTCTTGGAGGAACGCAAGCTGCCGTTGCTCGCCGACGTCCGCGACGAGTCATCCGACATCGTCCGCCTGGTGCTCGAACCGAAGAGCCGCAACGTCGAGCCCACGGTGCTGATGGAATCGCTGTTCCGCGCCACCGAACTCGAGACGCGCATCGGCCTCAACCTCAACGTCCTCGACAAGGACGGCGTGCCGCGGGTGATGAACCTGAAGGAGGCGCTGCAGGCCTTCCTCGACCATCGCCGCG
>DASQGX010000066.1:0-26398 GCA_035632395.1 Allostellaceae bacterium | reverse complement strand
CGCGCTGTTCCCGTGGAAAACGGTGCGCGAGAACATCCTCTACGGCCTCGAGAAACAGGGCGTGCCCAGGCCCGAGCGCGAGAAACGGGCGCAAGAATTCGTCGAGCTCGTGCATCTCAAAGGTTTCGAGGACAGCTATCCATCGCAGTTGTCGGGCGGCATGCGCCAGCGCGTCGCGATCGCCCGCACGCTGGCAGTCGAGCCCGAAATCCTGCTGATGGACGAGCCGTTCGGCGCGCTTGACGCACAGACTCGCGCGCTGATGCACGAAGAGCTGCTGGCGATCATGCGGCGCGCGCCCAAGACCGTCGTGTTCGTCACCCACGACGTGCGCGAGGCCGTCTATCTCGCCGATCGCGTCGCGGTAATGTCGGCGCGGCCCGGCCGCGTCAAGGAGATCGTCGATACCAAGTTCAAGAGCAACGCGCGCGGCGAGGAGCTGCTGCAGACGCGCGAGTTCGCCGACAAGGTCGACCATTTGTGGAAGCTGGTGCGCGACGAGGCGATCCGCGCGCAGGGCACGCGCGAATGAGCGACGCGGTCGCTGTCGAAGCTGGCACAGGACACGCCGCGGCGCGGCCGCTCACGGCACGTCTCACCGGTGCATTGCTGCGCGCCTTTCCGGTGATTCTGGTCTGCATCGCTTGGCAGATCGCACCGACCACCGGCCTGATCAATCCCGACGCGTTACCGCCGCTGAGCTCGGTTATCACCGCGTGGTGGGGCCTGCTGATGGACGGTAGTCTCGTCAGCAACGGACTCACCTCGTTGTGGGAGGTTGTCGCCGGCCTCGGCCTCAGCATCATTGTCGGCGTCGGCTCGGGCGTGCTGATGGTCTGGTACGCGCCGGTCGAGGCCATCGTCAGCCCGTTGATGAAAAGCCTCTATCCGATGCCGAAATCGGCGCTGATCCCGGTGATGATCCTGTGGTTCGGCCTCGGGCCGAGCTCGAAGATCGCCTCGATTTTCGCCGGCTGCCTGCTGCCGGTCGTATTGAGTTCATACAACGGCGCGCGCGGCGTCGATCAGACGCTGATCTGGTCGGCGCTGGGTCTCGGCGCCTCGCGCGGCCGCGTGCTGTGGGAAATCGTGATCCCCGCCGCCTTGCCTGAGATCATGGCCGGCATCCGCAACGCGCTCGCCATTTCGTTCATCCTGATGGTCGCGGCCGAGTTCCTCGTCGGCCAGCACGGCCTAGGCTATCTGATCTCGTTCCTCGGCGACGGCGGCGTCTACGACGCGATGTTCGCCGGCGTGCTGACGGTCTCGGCCTTCGGCTTCCTCGCCGATCGCGTTTATCTCCTATTCATGCAGCGGATGCTTCGATGGCGGGAGTGAAGGAGTCCAGCCGCCGCGAGGCTTATCTCACCGCGCTGCGCGTGGGCTCGGGCTTCGCATTCTTCGCCGCCTGGCAACTCACCGCTATGTCGCACGTCTTCTCGGACTTCCTGCTGCCGTCGGTGCCGGTGGTGTTCGAGCGGCTGTGGCATGATCTGGTCTCGGGCGATCTGCTTTACGGCGTGCTGCTGACCCTGATCCGCACCTTCGTCGGTTTCGTGCTGGCGGCGGTCGGCGGCGTCGTACTCGGTGTGTCGATCGCGCGTATTCCGTTGGTGCGCTTGTTCTTCGATCCGCTGGTTTCGGTGGGGCTGCCGATGCCCAAGATCGCATTCCTGCCGATCTTCATGCTGTGGTTCGGCGTGTTCGACACATCAAAGGTACTGATGGTGGCGTTCTCATCGATCTTTCCGGTGATCGTCGAAGCCTGGGCCGGCACGCAGAACATCGACAAGTACATGACCTGGTCGGCGATGAGTCTCGGCGTCAACCGCCACCGCTTTCTATGGGAGATCGCGCTGCCGGCGGCGCTGCCGCAGGTCTTCACCGGGCTTCAGGTCGCGCTGCCGATCGCGCTCATCGTCGACATCGTCTGCGAGATGCAGATGGGCGGCGAGGGCATGGGCGGCTCGATCATGACCGACATGCGCTTCGCGGATTCCCCCGGCGTCTTCGCCTACATCGTCGCCATCGCCATCGTCGGCATGATCCTGGTCAAGGCGATGGAGATCGTCCGCCGCCGGCTGCTGGTCTGGCACCAGGAGACGCAGACGGCGTGAGCCGCGATTACGGCGCCTTCACTGCCGGGAAGGTGACACTGACGAACGGTCCGCCGGTCACTCGCCGAGAATGACGCCGGCTTCAATGCCGGCCTCGCCGGCCGCGACTTTCTTCCCCTCGCCGAGGCGGCAGCGCTTGATCTCGACGAATCCACCCTGGGCGTAGATGCTGAAACCCTCGGGTGTGGACGCAACGATTTGTCCCGCCTTGAGGCCGCGCACCGCGCCGAACGTCGCCGCTGGTCGCTTGCGCGCGTCGTATAGGAACAGCTTCTGGCCGCGATATTTGGTCCAAGCGCCGGGCGAAGGGTCGCAGCCGCGGATGAGATCATAGATCCGGTCGATCGAACTTGCCCAATTGACCTGCGATTCACGCTCGCGCACCCAGCCTTCGTAGGAGGCGAGGCTTTCGTCCTGCGGATATTCGTGCGCACGGCCTTCGGCCACCGCCTGTGCCGCTTCGATCATCGCCGCGACGCCCATGTGGAAGATCTTGTCGAAATAGAGCGTGCCGACGGTGTCGTCGGGACCGATCTCGACTTCGCGTTGCAGAATGATCGCGCCTTCGTCGAGACCGTCGGATGGACGCAAAATCGTCAGACCGGTGCGCTTCTCGCCGTTGATCACCGACCAGCTGATCGCCGACGGTCCGCGATGCAGCGGCAGCAGCGACGGATGGAACAACAGCATGCCGTGCTTCGGCAGGTTGACGAAAGCCTGCGGCAAGAACTGTGTGACGAAGGCGAGCAGGCCGATATCGGCGTTGAGATTACGCAACGTCTCGAGCGCTTCCACCGAACCGTAGTCCTTGAACTGGTGTACCGGAATCTTCTGTTCGATCGCCGCAGCCCGGAGCGGATCGGTTTTGCCGCCCGGCTGTTCGGGCGGACTGAACACCGCGACCACCTGGTCGCCACGGCCGGTAAAAGCATCGAGCACGGCCTTGCCGAAGGCCTGTTGACCAACAATGACCACACGCATTTTTTCTTGTCTCCCCGGCCCTGATCTAACACGCGTTGCCGCAGGGCAAAAGAGGTCGGCGAGCGCAGCGAAGGCGACGTGTGGCGCGCCCGACGGCAGACGCGGAACGGCCACGACCGGCACTGGTGCCGCAAATCGCGCAAGAGAGCGGCTACTGTCGTTCAAGCCGACGGTTGAGCCGAGCGTTTCGCTTGCAACCAAGGCGTGAACGGCAATGCTGCGACGTTGTAACGCAGCAAGCGCGGTCAGCGCGTGGGTCTGCGCGCCGAGATAGGTGCCGGTGACGAGCAACGTCGGAATGCGGAGCGCGGCGATCCAATCGAGGACGGTGTGGCGCTCGGCAATCGGCGACATGACGCCGCCGACGCCTTCGATGACGACGATGTCAGCGGCCGCCATTGCCTGCCGCGAGAAGGCGATGACGGCGTCGAAATCGACCGTGCGCCCTTCGGCTGCCGCCGCCATGTCGGGCGCCAGCGCGGCGCGATACTGAAACGGCGCGATACGGTCGAGATTGGCGGAGGACACTGGCTCGCCAAGCGCCGTCAGCAGCACGCCCGCATCGCTCGTCTCCGGCTGAGCCGGATCGAAGCCGCTGGCCAGCGGCTTGAATGCCGCGACCACATAACCGCGGCGGCGCAGCTCGGCGACAAGCCCGCACGCAACGAACGTCTTGCCGACATCGGTGCCTGCGCCGGTGATGAAAATTGCGCTCACGCCAGCACGCGTTCACGGACCAGCGCCGCCAGCCGGTCGATGTCGGCGTCGGTGTGACCGGCGGTGAAAGCGAAGCGCAGCCGCGCCGTGCCTTCGGGCACTGTCGGCGGTCGGATGGCGACGGCGAGGAACCCTTCGTCCTCAAGACGGTGCGATGCGGCCAGGGCGCGCTCCGCCGTGCCCAAAACCGCTGGCACGATGGCGCTCTGCGCTTCGGGTAGGCCGGCAGCGCTGGTGAAACGCCGTGCGTTGCGCAATGGTCGCGCCACCAGTTCGCGATCGTTAGCGATGATGTCGAGTGCGGCGCTTGCCGCGGCGACTGTCGCTGGCGGCAAGCCGGTCGAATAAACGAAGCTGCGCGCGCGGTTGGTGATCAGGTCGATCACCGCGCGCGACGCGCACAGATAGCCGCCGTAACCGCCGACGGCTTTCGACAGCGTTCCCATCTGCAAAGGGATATCGGGCAGATCGCTGTGCGCGAAACGCGCGCCGCGGCCGCTGCCGACGACGCCGAGGCCGTGCGCGTCGTCGACCATGAGCCATGCATCTTGCCGTGCTGCCAACGCCGCGAGCGCCGGCAATGGCGCCAGATCGCCGTCCATGGAGAACACGCCGTCGGTCGCAATCAGCGCGTTGGCGTGCTGCGGCCGGAACTCGGCAAGCAGCGCGGCCGCGTGTTCGATGTCGTTGTGGCGATAGGCCAGCACATTGGCGCGCGCCAACCGCGCGCCGGCCCACAGGCAAGCATGTGCCAGTTCGTCGATCAGCACGAGATCGTCGCGGCCGATCAACGCCGGAACGATGCCGGCGTTGGCGAGATAGCCCGAACCGAAGGTGCAGGTGGCTTCGGCGCCCTTCAAACGCGCGAGACGTGATTCCAAATCGGCAAAGAGCGGATGGTTACCGGTGACCAGGCGCGAGGCGCCGGCGCTGGTGCCGTATTGCTCAAGCGCGGCGATCGCCGCTGCCTTCACCTGCGGATGGTGCGATAGGTTGAGGTAATCGTTGCAGGAGAACGACACGAGACGCCGCCCGCCGCGCACGACATGGATGCCATCGGTGCGCGCCGTGTCGATTAGGCTGCGGCGCAATTGCCGCGCCTCGAGGTCACGCAGTTTCTGGGCGGCGAACGGATCGAGCGCGGTCACGGGAGCTTTCGCTTGACGCTGGGTCCTTGTAGCCTTAACCCGGCATCGCATGAAAGCAAGACCGGAAGGGGCGGCAATGCCGAAGGAAGCCGAGACGCGTGACATCCGGCACGACTGGACGCGCGACGAGATCGCCGCGCTCTACGATTTGCCATTCGGCGACCTTCTATACCGCGCCCAGACGTTGCATCGCCGCTATTTCACGCCCAACGAGATCCAGCTTTCGACCTTGTTGTCGATCAAAACAGGCGGCTGTCCTGAGGATTGCGCTTATTGTCCGCAGAGCGCGCATTACGACACCGGCATCGACGCCGCCAGGCTGATGGACGTCGATGCGGTTCTAGCCGAGGCGCGCGCTGCCAAGGCGCAAGGCGCGCAGCGTTTCTGCATGGGCGCGGCGTGGCGCGAGCCCAAGGATCGCGATCTCGACGCAGTCTGTACGATGGTTGCAGGTGTCAAGGCGCTGGGACTCGAAACTTGCGCGACGCTCGGAATGCTAACCGGTGGCCAGGCGCGGCGCCTCAAGGACGCCGGGCTCGATTACTACAACCACAATCTCGACACCGCGCCGGATTTCTACGGCGCGATCATCAGCACCCGCCAGTACCAGGACCGGCTCGACACGCTTTCTCATGTTCGCACGGCCGGCATGAAAGTGTGCTGCGGCGGCATCGTCGGCATGGGCGAAAGCCGGGAGCATCGTGCCGGACTAATCGCAGCGCTCGCCGCACTGCCCGAGCATCCCGACAGTGTGCCGATCAATATGCTGGTGAAAGTTGCCGGCACGCCGCTAGCCGATGCCGAGCCGCTCGATGAGCTCGAATTCGTGCGCACCATTGCGGTCGCGCGCATTTGCATGCCGAAATCGGTCGTGCGTCTGTCGGCCGGGCGCGAAGGCATGAGCGAAGCGCTGCAGGCGCTGTGCTTCATGGCCGGTGCCAATTCGATCTTCTGCGGTACCCGCCTGCTGACGACGCCAAATCCGGCGCGCGATCTCGACCGCGCGATGATGGACAGGCTCGGCCTGTCGCCGATGACGTCGTGAGCCGCGCCGAAACGCCGGTCCGATCCACACCGCTCGCCGGTCTCGATCATCTCTGGCTGCCTTATGCGCAGATGCGGACCGTGCCGGCACCGTTGCTAGTGGTGCGGACCGAAGGTTGCAAGATGCACTTGGCCGACGGCCGCGTGCTGATTGACGGCATCGCCTCGTGGTGGACAGCGTGCCATGGCTACAACCATCCGCATATCCGCGACGCAGTCGCGCGCCAGCTCGAAACTGTGCCGCACGTGATGATGGCCGGCTTGGTGCATGAGCCTGCCGTCCAGCTGGCGCAGCGCCTCGCGGCGTTGCTGCCGGGCGACCTGGACCATGTGTTCTTTTCCGATTCAGGGTCGGTCGCGGTCGAGATCGCGCTGAAGATGGCGATACAGTTCTTCCTCAACCGCGGCCAGGCTGGCCGTGACCGCTTCGTCGCTTTCGCTGATGGCTATCACGGAGACACCTTCGCAGCGATGGCGGTCAGTGACGGCCGGACCGGTATGCATGGCCGTTTCGCAACAATGGCGCGCCGCCATTTCGTGCGCGAATTGCCGCGCGACGACACCGGCGAAAGCGCGCTCGACCGATTTCTCGCCGATCATCGCAGCGAGCTTGCGGGCATCATCGTCGAACCGCTGGTACAAGGCGCCGGCGGCATGGTGTTCCATACTTCTGAAGTCCTCCGGCGTCTGCGCCGGTTGGCCGACCGTCACGACCTGCTGCTGATTTTCGACGAGATCTTCACCGGTTTCGGGCGGACAGGACGCCTATTTGCGATGGAAGAAGCCGGCGTCGTGCCCGATATCGTCACGCTGTCGAAAGCGCTCACAGGTGGCACGTTACCGCTGGCTGCGACGGTTGCCCGGGAGCGGGTATATGAGGCCTTCCTGTCCGTTGATCCCCAGGACGCGCTGATGCACGGGCCGACGTTCATGGGCAACGCGCTTGCCTGCGCCGCGGCAAATGCGTCGCTCGATCTGTTCGAGCGCGAGCGGCGGCTGGAGCAGGTTGCGGCGATCGGCCGACAGATGGCAGAAGAACTTGCACCGTGCCGCGGCGCGGGCAGCGTGCGGGACGTTCGTGTCAAAGGCGCGATCGGCGTCGTCGAACTTGATTCGCCGGAAGCCGTGGCCGCGTTGCGGGATCGCTTCGTCAATAACGGGGCGTGGATCCGGCCGTTCGGCCGTATCGTCTACCTGACACCGGCGTTCACGATCGCGCCGGACGAACTGTCGCTTCTCACGAGCGCGATTGGGCGCGCGGTTGCCGCCACACGCTGAGCGCGCGATTGTTCAGTGTAGTTGCGCTGCTGTGCGTGTGCGGAAGGTCGGAATGATGGCGCTCGACTGGTGATGGATCATCCGCCAGGCGCCGTCTTCGCGGATGAAAACGTTGGTCGCCGCCAGCAGGCCGCCGGAAAGCTCTTCCTCGCACAACACGATGGCAACGTCACCGTAAAGGTGCACGCGCTCGTCGTGACACATGATGCGGAAGTCGGGATCGCCGAGCACATGGCGCCAACTCTCCATCACGGCTTCGCGGCCTTCGAGGGCCGTCCAGCCCGGATGCAAGCAGACGACGGTGGCGCGGCGGGCCCAGACCGCATCCATATCGGCGTAACTGCCGCGGCCGAAGGCGCTATAGAATTCGAGGTTTGCTGCGAGCACCTCGTCGGCCTCGGTCATCGGTGTAGAACGCGCACGGTCGGTCATTCTTCGAGCTCCAGGAATCTCAAAATTTGGACAGTCAAATCCTCGCACATTCCCGACTGCCGTCAGTCCTTATTTTTGGACGTGGCACTATGTCGAGACAGCCCTACCAGGTACTTACCGGCGGCCTGCGGCAAATTGCCCTGCAAGCCGCCCGGGCTGTGGTATGCGGGTTGTCATGCCTTGCGCTACGAGGGCGGTGAAGCTATATTGCGAACGCTTCGCATTTGCATTTCACTGGGCTGGGTTTCGATGCTTGCCGTCGCCGTTATCGTGTTCCGCGAGGTCCTCGAGGCCGCGCTCATCGTCAGCATCGTGTTGGCCGCCACCGTCGGCGTTCCGCGCCGCGGCCGCACAGTGGCGCTGGGCATCGGCGCCGGCGTAGTGGGCGCGGCGCTGGTGGCGGCGTTCACTGGCGAGATCGCCGCTGCGGTCGCTGGCATGGGCCAGGAGTTGTTCGACGCCGCCATCCTGTTCACCGCCGTCGGCATGCTCGGATGGCACAATGTGTGGATGCAGCGGCACGGCCGTGAATTGGCGGCATCGGCATCGCAAGTCGGCAGCGCCGTGCGCAGCGGTGCGCGGCCACTTTATGCACTTGGCCTCGTGGTCGGGCTAGCGGTTTTGCGCGAAGGCTCCGAAGTTGTGTTGTTCGTCTATGGTATCGCCGCTGCCGTCGGCACGAGCGCGCTCGCTCAGCTCGGCGGCGGTTTACTCGGCCTGGCATGCGGCGTGGCGGTCGGCATCGGTCTTTATTGGGGCTTGTTGCGGATTCCGATGCGCCATCTCTTTACGGTGACGAGTTGGTTGATCCTGCTGCTCGCCGCCGGCATGGCGTCGCAAGGCGCCGCGTTTTTGAATCAGGTAGGCCTGTTGCCGTCGGCCGGCGGTGTGCTGTGGAACAGTTCATACCTACTAAGTGACAACAGCATGCTCGGCAAGACGCTGCACGCGCTCATCGGCTATGTCTCGCATCCACTCGGTATTCAGCTCGTGTTCTATATTGGCACGATCGTCGTCATCGGCATGTTGATGCATCTGAACAGCCGCGAT
Source organism: Allostellaceae bacterium (assembly GCA_035632395.1). GTDB lineage: Bacteria > Pseudomonadota > Alphaproteobacteria > ATCC43930 > CGMCC-115725 > REEB95. The sequence goes on along the minus strand of DASQGX010000066.1, from coordinate 17,631 downwards.
CCGGAGCGGCTGGCGCCGCTCAAACCGGCAGAGTGACGCCGCCGTTTTGGCGGTTGCCGCGACGTAGGAAACCCAATAGGTCTTAGGGTTGCCGCCGAACCCGGAGCCCCGCGTGACCTCCCGCCGCGCCGCGCAAATCCTTGTCGATCAGCTCAAGATTCATGGCGTTGACACCGCATTCAGCGTGCCGGGCGAAAGTTATCTTGCGCTGCTTGATGCGTTGCACGATGCGAATTCAATCCGCCTAATCGTATGCCGCCAGGAAGGCGGTGCGGCGATGATGGCCGACGCCTACGGCAAGCTTACCGGCCGGCCGGCTACCTGTTTGGTCACGCGCGGGCCCGGCACGACTAACGCCACGTCCGGCATCCATGTCGCGATGCAGGATTCGACGCCGATGGTCGTGCTCATCGGCCAAGTTGCGCGTGACGCGCGCGGCCGCGAGGCGTTGCAGGAGCTCGACTACAAGCAATTCCTCGGCGGCATGGTGAAATATTTCGAAGAGATCGCTGACCCGCGCCGCATTCCGGAATATGTCAGCCGCGCATTTCATGCTGCCACGGCCGGCCGGCCGGGGCCAGTCGCACTCGCCTTACCCGAGGACATGCTCGAGGACACAGCCGACGTTCCGGATGCGGAACCCTACAGCCGGGTCGAACCGTATCCATCGCCACAGCATCTTGAGGCGTTGGCTGCAATTCTTGCGAAAGCGGCGCGACCGATCCTGCTGCTCGGCGGCAGCCAATGGGATGCGACGGCCGTCAAGCAGATCGAGACTTTCGCTGAAGCTTTTGCGCTGCCAGTGTGCACCGGATTTCGCCGGCAGGACCGGTTCGACAATTGGCACGCGTGTTTTGCTGGCGATCTCGGCATCGCCGCCAATCCACGGCTTGCGGCACGCGTTCGCGACGCCGATGTGCTGATCGCGATCGGTAGCCGGCTGGGTGAGGCGACGACCGCCGCGTATAGCTTGGTCGCCGTCCCACATCCACGCCAGACCTTGGTGCACGTCCATCCGGATTCGAACGAGCTCGGCCGCGTCTATCAGCCGGCGTTGGCGATCAACGCCAGTCCGCGCACCTTTGCGCCATTGGCGGCGGCGCTTAAGCCAGCGGGCAAACCGCGTTGGACGGCCGACACCGAAGTTGCGCACCGCGATTACCTGGCGTTCGTCGAGCCGTCGAAACTGCCGGGCGCAGTGCAGCTCGGGCCGATCGTGCGCTGGCTCGATGGGCATTTGCCCGCAAACGCCATCTGGTGCAATGGCGCCGGCAACTTCGCCGGCTGGGTCCATCGTCACCATCAGTATCGCACATTCGGCACGCAGCTCGCGCCGACGAGCGGCTCCATGGGCTACGGATTTCCGGCGGCGGTTGCCGCCAAGCTCGTGCATCCTGATCGGCCAGTCGTGTGTTTCTCCGGCGATGGCGATTTTCTGATGACCGGTCAGGAACTGGCGACTGCCGTGCGCTATTGCCTGCCGATCGTCACCTTGATCGTCAACAATGGCATGTATGGCACCATCCGCATGCACCAGGAAACCCATTATCCCGGCCGCACCTATGGCACCGATTTGGTAAATCCGGATTTTGCCGCGCTCGCCAAGGCCTTCGGCGCGCATGGCGAAACCGTCGAGCGCACCGAGGATTTTGCCGCCGCCTTCGCGCGCGCCATGTCAGCGGGCAAGCCGGCGGTGCTCGATCTCAAGGTCGATCCCGAGGCGATCACGACGCGATCCACCATCGCCGATCTGCGCGCTGCTTCGAAGGCGAAGCATTGAGCGATCCCTGACGCCGGCGCTCAGGTGTCGCCGGCCCGATTTCGCGCGCGCCACCAGAGATAGGCAGCGATTGCGGCGGCTGCGCCGGCGCCGGCGACGATTATCGGCGGCGTGGCGCTGTGAATTGCGGCGGTCAGCCCGAAGATCTGTCTGCCGAGCCAGTAGGCGAGCGTGCTCCAGAACCCAACCCAAAGTGCCGCGCCGATGCAATTGAACGTTAGAAACTTCAACCAGTGCATACCGAGGCTGCCGGCGGCGATGCCATTGAGTTGCCGTGCAATCACCACGAAGCGTGCGACGACGATCACCGGCGCGCCGTAACGCGCGACAGAGCGCTCGACTTTCGCAAGACGTTCCGTCGTGATTCCGATCCGGCTGCCGTAGCGAGTGAGAAGGGCGTGGCCACCGCTGTGGCCGATCAGGAATCCGACATTGTCGCCGAGCACTGCGCCGGCCCAGGCGAAGCCGGCGATCATCCAGATGTTCAAACCCTCTTTTCCGGCAATCGCGGCCGCCGTCACCAGCAGGGTTTCGCCGGGAATCGGCAGACCGAAATCTTCAAGAAAGATGCCGACGAAGACGGCGAGGTAGCCGTACTCGCGGAGGTATTGGTGGACAGCGTGGGCGAAGTCGGCGTGCACGGATTTCCAGCAGCGGAAGTGGGGGTTCGCCTGTTTAGGGCGAATGCGGCCTGCCGACAATGCACACGCGCCAGCGCAACGCAGCTCATTGCGCGGCAAATGACCGCATTGCTATGCGTCCTTTACAGGTTTCACCGTTTCCTGCGTTTGATGCATAGTTACTAAGACCCGCAAAATGGCGGGAACCGCACTCTTTTCGCGTCTCACGGGGGAATCAATGAAACGACTGATTGGGCCGATTTTGCTGCTGGCCATTACAGCCGCAATGACCATGGGCGGCGCGCCCGCGCAGGCTGCCGAAACGACGACACTCAGCGTCTATGCCGCTGGCACGCTCGCTGTGCCGTTCAAACAGGTCGATCAGTTGTTCGAGAAGAAGTACCCGGACATTGCGGTGCAACCGCAATTCGGCGGCAGCGTCAAGATGGCGCGGCAGATCACCGACCTGCACCAAGATGCGGATATCCTTGCAGTTGCGGATTATAACGTCATCCCGAAATACCTCTTCGGCGGCGACGGCAAGACCGCCTACGCTGACTGGTATGTCGGCTTCGTCCGTAACGCCATCACCTTCGTCTATACCGACAAGAGTAAGTTCGCCAACGCGATCACCGCGAACAATTGGTATTCGGTGTTGGCGCGCAAAGGCGTCGAGATCGGCCGGTCGAATCCGGATACCGATCCGTCGGGCTATCAGACTGTGCAGATGCTGAGCCTAGCAGAGAAATACTATTCGTCGCCGGGTCTCGCCGCCAAAATTCTCGCCAACGCGCCACTCGCCAACATGCGCGACACGGAAACCTCTCTGATTTCCGCGTTGCAGTTGGGACAGATCGACTATCTTGCGATCTACCGCTCCGACGCTTTGCAGCACCATCTCAAGCTGCTCAACCTGCCGGCCAAGATCAATCTGAGCGATCCCACCAATTCGTCGTTCTATGCCGAAGGTGTCGCCCACACGAAGAACGGTGATCTCACCGGCAAGCCGATCGTCTATGCGATCACCATCGTCGCTAACAGCACAAAGAAGGCCGCTGCCGAGAAATTCGTCGCCTTCCTGCTGGGGCCAGAAGGCCGCAAGGTGATGAGCGACGACGGCTTCGGCACGTTCAGCCCGGCCTATGCGGTGAATCCGTCGAAGATGCCGCCGGCTTTGCAGCGGCTCATCAAGCCGTGGCCCGCCTCCTGATCGGAGCGGCGTTCGCATGATGGCCGCGCCGCGGATGTGGCGCGGACCTCAGAGCGTCGGTTCGCCGCTGATGGTGCTCGCAGCCTGGCTGTGCGGCGGCGTGCTGCTGACGTTCATCTTGCTGCCGCTGTTGCAGCTGTTCGCCGTACAGACGGCAGGAACGTTACTTCAGGTCGCGCGAAAGGCCGATGTCCGTGACGCCTTGGCGCTGAGCGTCGCGGCGGCTGCGCTGACGGCGCTCGTCGCTGCGTTATTTGGCGTGCCGTTCGCTTATTTCCTCGCGCGTGCAGAGTTCGTTGGCAAGAGCGCGGTGGCGGCGGTTGTCGACGTGCCGCTGACCGTGCCGCATACGGTGGCCGGCATCGCACTGCTGATGGTCTTCGGCCGGCATGGCGTGATCGGCGGTCCGGCCGAAGACTTTCTCGGCGTGCGGTTCTGGGGCACGCTTGCGGGCATCGTCGTCGCCATGCTGTTCGTTTCGCTGCCCTATACGGTGAATGCGGCGCGCATCGCCTTCGAAGGCGTTGATCCGCGGCTCGAGATGGTGGCGCGCACCTTGGGCATGGGACCGTGGCGCGTGCTCGCGCGCATTACCGTGCCGCTGGCTTGGCGTGGCATCGCCACCGGCCTGACGCTGACCTTTGCACGCGCGATCAGCGAATTTGGCGCCGTGGTGATCCTGGTCTACTACCCGATGACTGCGCCGGTGCAGATTTACGAGATGTTCCTGCGCTACGGCATCGAGGAGGCATCGGCCGCCGCCGCTTTGCTGTTGGTCATTTCGTTGGTGCTATTCATCCTATTCCGCCACGTCGCTTACGGCCGCAAGCCGGTTGCCGGCGTCGGACGATGACCGCGCTGGCGGTTGCCGGCCTCTCGCTCAGGCTCGGCGACTTCATCCTCGACGACGTCTCGTTCACGCTACCGGCAAACGACGTCATGGTTGTGCTCGGGCCCAACGGTGCCGGAAAGTCCGTGCTGCTCGAGACCATCGCTGGATTCCATCGGCCGGCGCGCGGCCGTATCGCCATTGGCGACCGCGACGTCACGGCGCTGCCGCCCGAGCAGCGTCGCGTCGGGTTCGTGGTGCAAAATTTCGGCCTCTTTCCGCATCTAAGCGTGGCGAAGAATGTTGCCCTCGGCGCGCGCAGCCATCGCCGTTCCACGACGGGATCGGATCAAGTTGACGTCGCGGCGCTGTTGGCACGCTTCGGCATCGCACATTTGGCAGACGCCAGTCCGGTGGTGCTCAGTCCGGGCGAAAAGCAACGGGCGGCGCTGGCGCGTGCCGAGGCCAGCCATCCCGACTTTTTCCTGTTGGATGAGCCGTTTGCCGCGCTCGATGCGCCAGCGCGGGGCCAACTGCGTTTCGAACTCGCGCGTTTTTTGCGCGAGTTGCGGCTACCGGCGCTATTCGTGACGCACGACTATGTCGACGTCGCGGCATTGGGAGATCATCTCGCCTTGATGCACGCCGGACGGATCATTCAAAGCGGCGCCGTCGACGATGTCTTCCAGCGCCCCGTCAGCCGCGTCGCCGCAGACATTATCGGGTTCGAAAATCAGCTGGCTGGACGGATTGAAGGCGACGAGGGGCGGCTGTTGCGTGTCCGCATCGCCGGCACCATTCTGCGGATCGAGGCTACCGGCTCAGCACCGGCGACCGGCGAGGTCTACGTCGCGCTGCGGGCCGAAAATGTTCGACTTGCGCAGTCGAACAACGCGCCGGCCGGCGCGGCAGAAAATCGTCTCGCCGGCATGGTGGTGGCGCTCGAGCCGCAAGGGGCGTTGACCAAGGTCACGCTCGATTGCGGGTTCCGGCTTGTCGCTAGCTTGATGAGCCGTGACGTGCCGGGTCTCGAGCTGGCGCCGGGCGCAGCGGTGGCGGCGCTGATCGCCGCATCGGATGCCCACCTGGTTGCGCCCTAGACTTCGGCGGCTTGGCGGTTCCATATAACCGCCATGGGCAACGATCGCAAAAATCAGCGGCCGGTGCCGGCGAACCGCCAATCGGCCGAAGTCAACGCGTTTCTCGAAAAGGTCGCCAGCCTGCCGGTACGGATACATCCGGCGTCGGCCAGAGGTCGGCTGATGTTTGCGATGGACGCGACGGCGAGCCGCGAACCAACCTGGGATCGCGCCTGCCATATCCAGGGCGAGATGTTCGAGGCGGCTTCCGGCCTCGGCGGCATCGAAATCCAGCTCCTCTATTATCGCGGTTATGGCGAATGCAAGGCCAGCCGCTGGCTGCGTTCGGCGCGCGAATTGCTCGATGCCATGCGCGCCGTCACTTGTGTTGCAGGTGAGACCCAGATCGAGCGTGTGTTGCGTCATGCGATCGCGGCGGCGCGCGACGAACGTCTCGATGCGTTGGTGTTTGTCGGCGATGCGATGGAAGAGAACGGCGATAGGCTGGCCCAGCTGGCGGGTGAACTGGCGCTGTTGAATGTGCCAGCGTTCGTCTTCCACGAGGGCAACGATCCCGCCGCCGCGCGTGTGTTCCGTGAAATTGCACGCCTCTCGCGCGGCGCTTATTGCCCATTCGATTCGACGAGCGCCACTGAGCTCAAGGCGTTGCTTGGCGCCGTTGCGGCTTATGCCGCCGGCGGTCGCAAGGCGTTAGCCGATTACGGCCGCAAAGCTGGCGGCAGTGCCTTGCTGTTGGCGCGCCAGATTGGCGGCTCATGATCTATTTGATCGCCGGTTTTGGCATTCTTGCCGTGCTGTTCCTGTTGGCGCGTCTGTTCGTGGCCGCCGATCCCGCGCGGCTGAGCCGCTTTCTCACTTGGTTCTTCGGGGCGATTGCTGTTCTCGGCGCTGTCGCGGCTCTGGTCTTGCTCCTGTTGAGCGAGCGGCTGGTGCCGCTGCTGATCGCGGCCGGAACGTTTTCGCCGCTCGCCGTTCAGCTCTGGCGCCGGTGGCGCAGCCAGGCATCGCCGACCGGCAGCAAATCTTCACGCGCTTCGCAAGTCGAGTCCGACATGATCGCGATGACTCTCGATCACGCCAGTGGCGAGATGAGTGGTACGGTGAAGCGTGGCCCTTATGCCGGACGCCGTCTCGAACGTCTGAGCGAAAGCGAGCTACTCGATCTTTGGCAGCAATGCCGCATCGCCGATGCGGACGGCACGCGGCTGCTTGAAGCCTATCTCGATCGCGCTGTTCCCGATTGGCGGCAGAAAGCCGCGGCGAGTCCGCGACAGGGCGCGTCCAGCGATCAGATGACGCGGGACGAGGCCTACGCCGTCCTCGATCTCGCTCCTGGTGCCAGCGAGGCGCAGATCCGCGAAGCCCACCACCGCCTGATGAAAAAAGTGCATCCGGACCAGGGCGGCTCGAATTATCTCGCGGCCAAGCTCAATCGCGCGAAGGACATCTTGCTCGGCGCCTGAGTCGCGCGCCGAATCGTCGCAGCCAGGCCCAAATTGGCCACGATCTCCGACTGGATTAGCGCCGGGAAGCAGTATAAAAGCGGCGCAACGCGACGGGAGCGAGGCTGGAGCATGGTGCAGCGCGTTCGTAAGGCAGTGTTTCCGGTCGGTGGGCTCGGCACCCGATTCCTTCCAGCCACCAAGGCTATGCCCAAGGAAATGCTGCCGGTCGTCGACAAACCCTTGATCCAGTATGCGGTCGAGGAAGCGCGCGCGGCGGGCATCGAGGAATTCATCTTCGTCACCGGCCGCTCCAAGAGCGCGATCGAAGATCATTTCGACCATTCCTACGAGCTTGAAAGCACGCTGCAGGCGCGCGGCAAGAAGGCTCAGATCGCCGAGGTAAAGTCGTGGATGCCGGAGCCGGGACAGATCGCCTACACCCGGCAGCAGCATCCGCTCGGTCTCGGCCATGCCGTGTGGTGCGCGCGCGCGCTGGTCGGCGACGAGCCGTTCGCCGTGCTTTTGGCCGACGACCTCATCCTGGCGGAAGAGGCGTGCCTCAAGCAGATGGTTGAGGCCCAGGCCAAGGTCGGCGGCAACATGGTGGCCGTGATGGAAGTGCCGCGCGAGCAAACCAGCCGCTACGGCATCCTCGACGTCGAGAAGGATGACGGCCGGCTGGTCGTGGCACGCGGCGTCGTCGAGAAACCCGACCCCGCCAAGGCGCCGTCGCGTCTGTGCATCATCGGCCGCTACATTCTCCAACCCGAGGTGTTCGACGCGCTCGGCCGCATCGGCAAGGGTGCCGGCGGCGAGATCCAACTCACCGACGCGCTGGCGCAGCTGATCGCCGCCAAGCAGCCGTTCCATGGCCTGCGGTTCACCGGCCGACGCTTCGACTGTGGCGATAAGGTCGGCTTCCTCGAGGCCAACCTCGCGTTCGCCTTGGCGCGGCCGGAGCTCGGCGCGGCGGTCAAGGATATCATCAAGCATTACGCGTGAGGCCGAACACGTGACGCGCACCACCGAAGGCCACGTCTTCGATCCGACCATCCTGCGCGAGTACGATATTCGTGGCGTCGTCGGCCAAACGCTGCACGAAACCGACGCGCGTGCTATCGGCCGCAGCTTCGCAGCCGTCGTCCGCGAGAAAGGCGGCAAGCGGGTGGCCGTCGGACGCGATGGCCGGCTGAGTTCATCGGCGCTCGAAAGCGCCCTCGTCGAAGGCCTTGCCATGTCCGGCGTCGATGTCGTGCGCGTCGGTCTCGGTCCGACACCGATGCTCTATTTCGCCAGCCACACGCTTGACGTTGCCGGTGGCATCATGGTGACCGGTTCGCACAATCCGCCGACCCATAATGGCTTCAAGCTAGTGCTCGGCCAGAAATCGTTTTTCGGTCCGGATATCCAGCGGCTCGGCAAAATTGCAGCGGCGGGCCAGTTTCCCGCCGGCAAGGGCAGCATCGTCGATAAGCCAGTGTTGACTGACTATGTCCGGCGGCTCGCTGCTGACTATCGTGGCGGGCAACGGACGCTGTCGGTGGTTTGGGATGCCGGCAACGGCGCCACCGGTGAGGCGTTGCAGCTGCTGGTCCAGGCGCTGCCCGGCCGTCACGTCCTGCTCAACGCGACGATCGACGGCCGCTTCCCGGTGCACCACCCGGATCCAACCGAGCCCAAGAACTTAAAGCAGCTCCAGGAGGCGGTGCTGCGCGAAAAAGCCGACCTCGGCATTGCTTTCGACGGCGACGGCGATCGCATCGGCGTCGTCGACGGACAGGGCCGCATCCTGTGGGGCGATCAGTTCATGATCCTGCTCGCCGGCGAAATCATTGCCAAACAGCCAGGCGCCACGATCATCGCCGACGTCAAGGCGAGCCAATCCTTGTTCGACGAGATCGCCCGCATCGGCGGCACGCCGGTGATGTGGAAGACCGGACACTCGCTGATCAAGGCCAAGATGGCAGAGATCGGCGCGCCGCTCGCCGGCGAGATGAGCGGCCACATCTTCTACGCCGATGGCTATTACGGCTACGACGACGCGCTTTACGCCGCGGTGCGGCTGCTTGGCATCATCGCGCGCGGCCGCGACAGCTTGGCGACGTTGCGTGACCACATGCCGGCCGTGGTGAACACGCCCGAACTGCGGTTTCCTTGCGCCGAGGATCGCAAGTTCAAGGTAGTCGAGGAAGTCCGCACGCGGCTCAAGGCCGGGAACGCCGACGTCGCCGCCATCGACGGCGTGCGCGTCAAGACCGCCGATGGCTGGTGGCTCCTGCGCGCGTCGAACACCCAGGACGTGCTGGTGGCGCGCGCAGAAGGGCACAACACGGCGGCGCTGGAACGGCTCAAAGGGTCGCTTGCCGAACAACTAAAGGCCAGCGGCATCGCGCCGCCTGCCGAGTTTTATAGCCGGGAATCAGCCTAGTTCTTGTCGGCTTCGGTCTGCAGCGCGGGCGCGAATGTGGTTGGCGACGCAGCTGCCGGTTTTGGGTCGACCGCGGGCGCCGGCGCCGGCGTTGGCAGGTGCAGATCGAGCGCACGCGGCGCCGGCAACACAGACGCTACCGCCTGCATGGGCGGAATCACGGCGCACAGTTTGTGTCCGTGCAGCTTGGCGCGCAGCAGGCGGCAGGCATGCTCGGCTTCGAGCTCCGAGAATGCGGCGATGCGGGCACGGAACAACGGTTCCTTGTCGCCCGGTGCGGGCGGTAGGACGTGCGCGGTCTTGTCCTTGAGGCGGAGCTTGGCGAGCGCAAGCGCGCCAGCGCGTTCAGCGACTTCCAAATTCCCAAAAGCGCCAACCTGGATTTGCCATTCGTGGCTGCGCCTGAGCGCCCGTAGGGTCGGCGCCGGCGGCTTAGGAGCAGGCGTGGGCACCGCGGCCTCGGCGCGCTGCACTGGATTGAGCATGGCCATGGGTGTCGAGGTGTTCGCGGCGACTGCGGCATCGGTCGGATTGCCGCCGTTCGCGGTCTGGACGTTGGTGTCGCCGGCCGGCGTGACGCCGGCGAAGGCGACGTCCAGCAGGTCGGCCATCTGCAGATCGCGGGCATGGGCCGAACTTCCGCCCATGATGACGCCGATCAGCCGCCGGCCGTTGCGCACGGCAGAAGCCGCTAAATTGAAGCCCGAAGCATGAATGTAGCCGGTCTTGATGCCGTCCATGCCGGCGAAATTCGCCATCAGATGGTTATGCGTCTCGTAGACCGAGCCCCGGTAGGTGAATTCCTCCGTGGCGAAGAAATGGTATTCGCTGGGATAGTCGCGCCACAGCACTCGCGCGAGCGTCGCCAGATCGCGCGCCGTGCTCATGTTCGGCGGACTGGGCAGGCCCGAGGCGTTGCGGAAGGTGGTGGCGTTCATGCCCAGCGCGCGCGCCGTCGCGGTCATGCGCTGCGCGAATGCGGACTCGCTGCCGGCGAGATTTTCGGCAATCGTTACCGCGGCATCGTTCGCCGAATGGGTGACGATGGCGAGGATCAGATCGCGCACCGAGATGTGCTGGCCCGGCCGCAAGCCAAGCTTCGACGGCGCCTGTCGCGCCGCGTGCAATGACACAGTGAACTGATCGGTGAGCGCGATCTTGCCTTGCTCGAGCGCGCCGAACGCCAGGTACAGGGTCATCATCTTGGTGAGCGACGCCGGATAGTCCAACCGGTCGGCGTCGTGCTCGCTCAGCACCTTGCCGGTTTGCGCATCGATGATGATGGACGAGGTGGAGCCCGGCGGGTACGGCAGCCGCAGCGCATGGGTTCGCGCAATAGCCGGCTGCAACATGACAAGAAAGAGAAGAAATGCGGCACAGGTAACAACCCACCCGAGCCGGCATCGCGCACAACGCAGTGACGCCGCGGCAATCATTCTGTCTTCACCCCACAAACAACTATTCCCCCGAAAGACTAACGCCTCATCAACCGTCCGCAAACGTCCCAAACAGGTAGAAACCAAAGATCGAAAGTCTTGAACAGATTAGGAATTCGGTGAATCCCTGTCCAGCTATTCCCGCTTTCTCACGTAAAGTTTTCGGATAAATGGCGATGTGCGTGTGAGCGCCACATTGTCCGCCGCCGCGCCCTGGGCCCTATCTGCGATCCCGCTAGGATTGCAACGTGATGGCGGACAGATGTGTCTGCAGTGCGAAGTGCACCTTGTATTGACACATGCGCGTTGCAATATGGGTTTGTTGCAGCGCAGCATAATGATCGTTCAATGCGGCGTGGCGCAAATGGTTTGCCATCAGGAGGTTTCGATGGGCCCCAAATCGAAAAAAACCGCGATAGTGCCAACGCCGCCACAACCCGACGCTGATCGCGCGCACCGCGTTGCGCGCGCGCCCATAGCGGCTCGCGGCTACTACGACCAACTCGCCTCGCTGTCGCAGGAGAATTTCGACGCTATGCTCAAGGCGAATGCCGCTTTGGCTGAGGGTTTCGAGGCGATTGCCAACGAAGCGGTCGGCTGCGCCCGGCAGACGCTCGCGACGGCGGGCACTGCGACGAAGGAATTGCTTGCTGCCAAGACCCTCGATCGCGTCATCGAAATCCACGCCGGACTTGCCAAGAGCGCGCTTGAGACTCTGGTCGAACGCAGCACGCGTTTGTCGGAACTCGGGCTTGCGCTTGCCAACGGTACTTGGGCGCCGATTGCCGGTCGCTTCGAGACGACGATCACCAAACTGGCGCGGCCGATCGCCGCCTGATTTGGCGGCCGACATCCACAGCGGGATGGCGCACAGAGCCGGGTCCAGGCCGCGCGCGGGGAATTTGTCACGGCCGTTAACGCGATTGGCGTAGGCTAGCGGTCGCCATCAACTGCTCTGCGGCGGTGCACAAATGCCCCTTTTACGCCGTCATAGGCATCCAATATCATGGACACGATGGTCACATCGGTTGTGGAGTCGCGTTCGACTAGGCAGTGCGCGCGATGAGCGATATCGAAAAGCGCGGCGGCAACGAAGGGCCGTCGACGGGCGTCATCGTCAAAGCCAAGCCCAAGACGAAAAAACCTTCGATGTACAAGGTCTTGATGTTGAACGATGATTACACTCCGATGGAGTTTGTCGTGCATATCCTCGAGCGGTTTTTCGCCAAGAGCCGCGATGAAGCGACCCGCATCATGCTGCACGTCCATCGCCGCGGCGTCGGCGTTTGCGGGGTGTATACTTACGAAGTCGCCGAATCGAAAGTGACGCAGGTGATGGACTTCGCGCGCCAGCACCAGCATCCCTTGCAATGTACCCTGGAGAAGGACTGACCCGAACCCAGGAGCCTATTCGCCAGTAGAAGGATTGGACTCGATGTTGTCGCGTAATCTCGAAAAGACCCTGCACCGCGCTCTCGGCTATGCCAACGAGCGCCGGCACGAATACGCGACGCTCGAGCATCTGCTGCTGGCGCTGATCGAGGATCAGGACGCGATGGCTGTGCTGCGCGCCTGCACTGTCGATATCGAGAAATTACGCCGCGAGCTCGTCAACTACGTCGACAACGAACTGGTCAATCTGGTGGCGACGCATGTCGAGGACGCCAAGCCGACGGCGAGCTTCCAGCGCGTGTTGCAACGCGCCGCGATCCACGTCCAATCGTCGGGTCGCGAAGAGGTGACCGGCGCCAACGTGCTGGTTGCGCTGTTCGCCGAACGCGAGAGCCACGCCGTCTATTTCCTGCAGGAGCAGGACATGACGCGGTTCGACGCGGTCAATTACATTTCGCACGGCATCGCCAAGGCGCCGGGCCGCTCCGAGACGCGCCGCGTCCAAGGTGCCGAGGAAGAGGAACGCACCGAAAAACAATCGAAGCGCGCACATGACGCGCTCGACGCCTATTGCGTCAACCTCAACAAGAAGGCGCGCAACGGCAAGATCGATCCGCTAATCGGCCGCGAGTCCGAAGTTGATCGCACCATCCAGATCCTGTGCCGGCGGTCGAAGAATAATCCGCTCTATGTCGGCGATCCCGGCGTCGGCAAGACCGCCATCGCCGAAGGCCTGGCGCGCCGCATCGTGCAGCGCGAAGTGCCCGAGGTTCTGCAGAACGCGACCATCTATGGCCTCGACATGGGCGCGCTCTTGGCTGGCACGCGCTATCGCGGCGATTTCGAGGAGCGCTTGAAGGCGGTGCTCGCCGAGCTCGAGGCGCTGCCCGGCGCGATCCTGTTCATTGACGAGATCCACACCGTCATCGGCGCCGGCGCCACCTCTGGGGGAGCCATGGATGCGTCGAACCTGTTGAAGCCGGCGCTCGCGTCGGGCGCGATCCGCTGCATCGGCTCGACCACCTATAAAGAATACCGCAATTACTTCGAGAAGGACCGCGCGCTGGTCCGGCGTTTCCAGAAGATCGACATCAACGAACCGACAGTCGAGGATTCGGTCAAGATCCTGCGCGGCCTGAAGCCGTATTATGAGCGGCACCATCGCGTGCGCTACACCGCCGACGCGATCCGCAGCGCGGTCGAATTGTCGAACCGCTACATCGGCGACCGCAAGCTGCCGGACAAAGCCATCGACGTCATCGACGAAGTCGGTGCGTCGCAAATGCTGTTGCCGGAAAGCAAGCGACGGAAGACGATCACCGCCAAGGAAGTCGAAGCCGTCGTCGCAACCATGGCGCGAATTCCGCCCAAGAGCGTGTCACGCGACGACCGCGAGGTGCTGAAGAACCTCGACCGCGACCTCAAGACCATGGTCTTCGGCCAGGACAAGGCGATCGAGGCGCTGACTGCTGCGATCAAGCTCGCCCGCGCCGGCCTGCGCGAGGCCGAGAAGCCGATCGGCAGCTATCTGTTCTCCGGCCCGACCGGCGTCGGCAAGACCGAGGTGGCGCGGCAGCTCGCGCGCACCCTCGGCATCGAATTGAAGCGCTTCGACATGTCGGAATACATGGAGCGGCACACCGTCTCGCGCCTGATCGGCGCTCCACCGGGCTATGTCGGCTTCGATCAGGGCGGCCTGCTGACCGACGCGGTCGACCAGCATCCGCATTGCGTCTTGTTGCTCGACGAGATCGAGAAGGCGCATCCCGACCTGTTCAACATCCTGTTGCAGGTGATGGATTACGGGAAGCTGACGGACCACAACGGCAAGAACGTCGACTTCCGCAACGTCATCCTGATCATGACGACCAACGCCGGCGCGTCCGACCTGGCGAAACCGGCGATCGGTTTCGGCAGCGACGTGCGCACCGGCGACGACGAGGAAGCGATCAACCGGATGTTCACGCCGGAGTTCCGCAATCGGCTTGACGCGGTGATCTCGTTTGCGGCGTTGACGCCCGAGACGGTCGGCCGCGTCGTGGACAAGTTCATCCTCCAGCTCGAGGAGCAGCTTGCCGACCGCAACGTCACCATCGAGCTCGATGAAGATGCGCGGAAGTGGCTCGCCGAGAAAGGCTACGATCGGCTCTATGGTGCACGGCCGCTCGCCCGCATCATCCAGGAGCACGTCAAGAAGCCGCTGGCCGAGGAGCTGTTGTTCGGCAAGCTCGCCAAGGGCGGTGTGGTGCAGGTGCGGCGCGACGGCGACAAGCTCGTCTTTGCCTACATCGAGGCACCGCCCAAGCTGCCGAGCAAGGATTCCGGCGAGCAGCCGGAACAGGAACTCGTCGACCAGTGAGCAATAGGCCGCCTTCGGGCGGCCTTCTTCGTTTCGGCCTACATCGCCGCGCCGGCGAGCCGCCACATGTACAATGCGAGCAGCGATCGGTACGGCGCGAACTGCGCTGCGACGCGCGTCGGTTTGCGGCGACGCGCGAAGCGCTTAATGCCGCGCACCACGGCCAGGTCGCCTTCTGGCCAGATGTCGAGCTCGCGGCAATAGAAGATCGCCAGCATGTCGCAAGTCCATTGGCCGATACCCCAGATCTCGGTCAGGCGGGCCGAGCGCGCCGCGTGATCAAGCGCTCGGATCTCGGCGCTGTCGAGCAATCCCGCCGCGTGTGCGGCGCCGACATGGCACAATGCCTTGATCTTGTTGCGCGACAGGCCGCATTGCTTGAGCGTGGTTTCGTTCGCGTTGCATATGAACTCGGCCAGCCGTTCGCCGGCCGCCGCTTCGACCCGCGCCCAGATGCTGCGCGCCGCCGCCGCCGAAACCTGCTGGCCGGTCACTGCACGCGCCAGGAAGGCGATGACACCTTTGTCTTCGCGCTCGGGAAACCAAATCGGCGCCGCGGCGATATGCATCTGCAATTCCGGCGACACATTCGCGGCAATAGCGATCAGCCGGCGATGCAGCTCAGGATCCATTGCCTTCACGGCGGAACGGCGACAGGCCCTGTTCCAGCTCGTCCATCTCGTTTTCGACCGCAACCGTCTCGCGCCGGAGAAAGTCTGCGACGGCACGCCGGAAGCCAGTGTCGCGGATCCAATGCGCGCTGTATGTCGTTTGCGGCAGGTAACCGCGCTGGATCTTGTGCGTGCCTTGCGCACCCGCTTCGACGCGCTTCAAGCCGCGCGCAATCGCGAAATCGATGGCGCGGTAATAGCACGCCTCGAAATGCAAGAACGGAAAGTCGCCGAGGCAGCCCCAGTTGCGGCCGTAGAGCGTATCGGGCCCGATCAGGTTGAGCGCGCCGGCGACGTAGCGGCCCTCGTGCTTCGCCATCACCAGCAAAACGCGGTCGGCCATGCGTTCGCCGAGCAGCTGGAAGAATTCGCGCGTCAGATAGGGCGAGCCCCATTTCCGGTCCGAAGTCGAGGTATAGAATCGGAAAAACGCGTCCCAATGATGCGGTTTCAAATCGTTGCCGGAGAGCACCTCGATCTCGACCGCCGCGATGGCGTCGCGCCGCTCGCGCTTGATCTGTTTGCGCTTGCGTGCGTTGAGTGCGCCGAGAAAATCTTCGAAGCTGCGATAGCCCTGATTTTCCCAATGAAACTGGCGGCCGATGCGGCGCAGGAATCCGGCTTCGACAAGCGCGTCGCATTCTGCGCCGGTCGGAAACGTGACATGCAGCGATGACACGTCCGTCCGTTTCGCCATTTCGAGCAGGCCGGCGATCAGCAGGCGGCCCGCATCGGCGCCGGCCTCGGGCCGCAGCAGCAAGCGTGGTCCCGGCACGGGCGTGAACGGCACCGCCACCTGCAGCTTCGGATAGTAGCGGCCGCCCGCGCGTTCGTAGGCTTCCGCCCAGCCATGGTCGAACACGTATTCGCCATAGGAGTGAGTTTTGACGTAGAGCGGTGCGGCTCCGATCAGCCTTCCGTCGCTATTCTCGAGCAGCAGATGCTGCGGCAGCCAGCCGGTTTCGCTGGTGGCCGATCCGGATTCCTCGAGTGCCTGCAGGAAAGCGTGTGCGACAAACGGATGGTCGCCAGCGCACGCATCCCATTGCGCCGCCGGCACCTTGTCCAGGCGATCGACCACGCGCAGCGTCAGCCGATCGGAGCCGTCCATCAGCCCACCTCGAACACCGCGTCGATCTCGACTGCGACGCCACCCGGCAACGACGCCACGCCGACGGCGACGCGCGAATGGCGGCCGGCGTCGCCCAGCACCTCGACGAACAAGTCGGAGCAGCCGTTGATCACCTGCGGCTGTTGTACGAAATCGGGCGCACAGTTGACGAAGCCGTTGATGCGGACGCAGCGGCGGACGCGATCAAGTTCGCCGACCGCGGCACGTGCTTGCGCCAATAGGTTGAGGCCACATAGCCGCGCGGCGCTTTGCCCGTCCTCGAGCGAGATGCTGGCGCCGAGCTTGCCGATGAATCGGCGTTCGCCGTTCCACTGGCAGGCCTGGCCGGAGACGAAGAGCAGGTCGCCAGCGCGCACGTACGGCACATAGTTGGCAAGCGGTGCAGCCGCGTCAGGTAATTCAAGTTTTAGCTGTTTCAGTCGTGCTTCCGTCCGTCCAGTCATTATCGCTCCCGTTGTCGGATGCGGACATTATCGGCTGGACGTCGCCGTTTGCCCAGCAGGGGCCCCAGAAAAAATGCCGGCCATCGTGGAGTGATGACCGGCAGTCAACTGCGCGTGGCCCCTCGCCATAAAATGGGAAGGCGAGGGTACATGGTGATAGGCGGCCCGTGGCCGACCATCCCCTTGGCTAGCGCCGACTTCTTGGCTAGCCGAGGCGGGTGCGGCCACTGGCGTCCGACAAGCTGACCTTGACCTCGGCGGGCACCGGTTCCGGCTTGATGCCGCCGTCGGCGCGGCGGCTGGCCCAGATGCGCTTCTCGAAAGCTTCGACTGCCGCCTTGCCGGCCTTCAGGACCAGATGCCGGACAGTAAAGCTGGTCCGGCCCCACTCGCCGATTTGGCTTTCGATTGTTACCGCATCGTCGAAATGGCACGGCAGCAGGAACTTGGCACCGCACTCGACCAGCGGAAAGCCAACGATGCCGTATTTGGCACGGATCGCCGATGCCGACAGGCCGGTGCGCTCGAACAGCTGACCGGTGCTGGTGTCGAAGATGATCAGATACTGCGGATAGAAGACGATTCCGGCCGGGTCGCATTGCGCCCATTCGATGCGCAGGTCTCGGCGGTTGACGAGCATCGGAGTGTCTCGAAAAAGAAGGGGGCGCGGCGCGAACCGCGCCCCCCAATTTCTGCCTCAGTCACGGTGCCGGCCGGGAGGCTGTAGCCGGAGAACCGCGTTGCGATCAACTACAGCCGCTGGTGCTGCCGCAGGTCTCGCATTTG
>DASQGX010000065.1:0-6304 GCA_035632395.1 Allostellaceae bacterium | reverse complement strand
CGTGCGGATGAAAAGGTCGGCGCCTTCGCCGGCGCCGATCAGCAGTACCGGCACGGAGGCGCGCGCTGTATCGGTGCGGAGGATATTCCGCAGGCTGCCGTCCTTCAGAAGCCGATAGGCAAAGCGCGGACCGCCGAGCAGCGCCATCAATACAAGCCAGTTGATGCCGACGATCGAACGCGGCAGCGCCTCGAGGCGCGTCACCAGGAACATCAGCGGGAAATAGATCAGCACGACGAGCGTGACAGCGCGCGCCAAGCCGATGAGATCGGGCAGAGAGGCGTAACGCCAGATGCCGCGATAGAGACCCGAGGCGTAGAACACCACGGCCGCGGTCGCCGCGAAGGCGATGTCGTAGGCCCAGATCAGCTCGTGCGAATAATGCGCGATGTCGTCGCCGACGCGCAGATAGAACGACAGCCAGAACGAGATCGCCGCCATGACGATGTCATGGGCGTAGGCGGCACCGGCGCGGCGGCTGACGATGGTCATGGGTTCGGGCGACGTTACGTGACCCGCCGCCGGCCCAGCAAGAAAAATGCGGATTGCCCCGCGTTCCTGCGTTCTTCAATGGTCTGGCGGCGCGCCCTTCGGATCGGGCAGGATGGGCCCCGATGCTCTTCGTCGTCAGCAAGGTCCTCCAGGTCATCTTCGATCCGGGCAACCTGCTGCTGATCGTTCTTGCGATCGGCGTATGGCGCCTGATCACGACCCGGCGGCGCAAAGGTATGGCGCTGATCGTGCTGGTGCTGGTCGCCGGCACCGCGGCGGCGATCGAGCCGCTAGCGGCGCTGCCGCTGCTGCCGCTCGAGGGTCGGTTTCCCGAGCTGCGCACGCTGCCGGATAAGATCGACGGCATCATCCTGCTCGGCGGCGCGGTCGATCCCGAACGCACCGCCGAATATGGCCAGGTCGCGCTCAACCGCGCGGCGGCCCGCGTCACCGAAACCTTGCGGCTGGCGCAGCGCTATCCAACGGCACGCATCGTGTTGTCGGGTGGCAGCGGTCGCCTGCTGCACGAGCCGACGACCGAGGCCGCGGCGACGGCGCGGCTGCTGACCGCGCTAGGCGTCGCGCCGAGCCGCCTGCTGATTGAGGACCGCTCGCGCACGACGCACGAAAACGCCGTGTTCTCGAAGCAAATCGCCGATCCCCAACCCGGCCAAGTTTGGATCCTGGTGACCTCCGCCGATCACATGCCGCGCGCCGTCGGCTGCTTCCGCCGTATCGGCTGGTCGGTCGTGCCCGATCCGGTGGCGTTCGAGGCGACCCGGCGTCTGCATATCTCGCTCGCGGTCGGGCTCTGGGACGTCGATGAAGCCGTGCACGAATGGCTCGGCCTGGTCGCCTATCGCATCGCCGGCTGGACCGACGCGCTGCTTCCCGGTCCCTAACGGCCGATTTCGCGCAACAGATCACGGTAGAGCGCGCTCGTCGCCGCGGCGACCGCCTGATCCGAAAAGCCGCGCTCGACCAATTTGCGGCCTTGAGTGCCGAGCCGCTGGCGCAACGCGCTGTCGCGCGACAGCGTGACCAGCGCCTCCGCTAGCGCCGCTTCGTCGCCCGGCGGCATTAAAAGCGCGTTGACCTGGTGCTGCGCGATGCTCCGTACGCCGGCGATATCGCTGGCGACGATCGGCCGCGCCATCGCCGCCGCTTCCAGCAGACTCTTCGGCACGCCTTCGCCGCCCAGCGACGCCAGCGCCGCGATATGCGCGTCACGCCAGACGGTACGGATGTCGTCGCGGCGGCCGAGCCAGGTCACGCCGGGCAGCGCCGCCCAGCGTTGCAATGTTTCGCGCGCGATCGCGCTCGGGTTTTCGGCGTCGCTGTCGCCGGCGAGGACCAGCCGCAGGTCGACGCCGCGCTGGCGTGCCAGTTGGTGCGCCGCGACGAGTATACCGACGCCCTTGATGGCGATCATGCGGCCGGCATAGGCCACGATCACCGGCGGCGATGGCGGCTCCGGCGCCGGCGCGAACTGTGCCAGATCGACGCCCGAGCCGGGGATCAGCACAATGCGCGCGGCTTTGTCTGGGCACAGGGCCGCCAGCGCTTGCCGATCCTCTTCGTTCTGCACGATGACACGGCCGCGCCGGCCGAATAGCGCCGCGGGCGCAAGGCGGCGCGCTAGCCACGCCAGCAGGCGTGCGCCAGACCGGTCCGAACCGCCGAGATAACCCATGCCGGTGACCATGCCGACGATCAGCGGCACACCGGCAAGACGCGCGGCAATGCCGCCGAGCAGCGCCGGCTTCAGCGAAACATGGTGCACGATCAGCGGCCGTTCGCGGCGATAGAGCCGCAGGATTTCGGCGATCGCCGCCAGGCTGGCGAACGGTCCGATGGCGCGCCGCTTCCAGCGCAGTGGATGAACCGCAAAACCGGCGGCACGGATCGCATCTCCGTGAGCGGTAACCCGCGTCGCCACTAAGACGTCGAAGCCGCTGTCGCGCGCCGCGCGCGCCATCGGCAAGCGATGCGAGCAGAAATACCAATCCTCGGTGACGAGGAAGATCAGCTTCGGCCGCTCAGGCGACATCGGCGGCGCTCACAGCGAGCAGAGACGCGGTCAGGAGAATGATCGACAGCCACCATTCCTGCCAGATGCCGAAGCTCAACAGCGCAATGACTGTCACAGTCGCCGCCCAGCCGAGCGAAGCGGCCTGGGCTTCGCGCCCGCCGCCGAACCGCCAGCCGACGCGGTAAAGCGCCCAGACGACGATCGCGAGGCCAAGGATCGTTCCGGGCACGCCGAGCTCAACCCGCCATTGCAGCAGCGCATCGTGTGGATGCAGCGGCATGGCATCGTGCCCGGGCCCCAGTTCGATGCCGGGCAAGGTCGTGCCAAAATCGCGCTTGCCGCCCGGAATCTCGCGCGACGCGTCCATGCCCCAGCCGAGCAGCGGCCGGTCGGCGATGCGCTCGGCGGCGAACCGCCAGATCAGCAGGCGATGGATGCCGGAGCTCTTGATCCACGGTGCCGTATGCTGCAGTTGCACGGTGGATTGATATGTCGGAACCACGACAGGCAGTAGCGTCGCGCCGACGACGAGGGTCACGGCCAACGCGCTGGCAACCAGACGCGGGGCACGCGATGCCACTGCGAAGCCGACAAGGCCCGCGACAAACGCCAAGAGCGATGCGGCGCTCGGCATGATAAAAGCCGCGAGCGCGACCGCGGCGGCGATGACAATTTGAAGGACGCGCCAGCGCCGCAGCGCCAGCGCGGCCGGCCATAGGATCAGTACCAGCGTCGTCACGCCCCGGTCGAAGCGGGAATCGTTGATGAAGATGCTGCTGCTCAGTCCGTGGATCCAGCGCGTCAGCGCCGCGTCGGTCGCCCATTCGGACAGCAGCAGACCGACGGCGAGTGCGACTCCGACCACCGCTGCGATTCCAGCACGGCGCGCTTCGTGCGCCGCCATCGATCGCGCCGCTGCCAACGCAATCAGCGCTTCGACTCCGATGGCGAGAAAACGTCCGCCTTCGGCGAGGCTGTGGCGTGGCAGGATCGACCACGTCGCCGACAGCAAGGCAAAGGCTGCGAGCGCGGCCCACAGCGCCGCCAACGGCAATAGCGGCCTTGCAGGCGCGAGCAGACGGTGTGGCGCGGTGACGAGCAGCGCGACTGCGACCACGGTCAGCAGCGGCGCGATGCCGAGCGGTGCCAAGACGGCGAGCGGCGGCGCTATGAATCCTGCCAACGCCAGGATGATCGCGGGCGCGCGCAAACGTTCGGGATCGCTCACCGGTGTCATGCGCGTCTTATAGGCGAGAACCACGCAGCCGCGCACCTTCGGCGTCGGCGAACCATCGGCAGGTGATATCAAGCCCTTCGGCCAGGCTGACGCGCGGCCGCCATCCCAGCCGTACACGGGTCGCACGGTCGTCGATGTCCAACGAGTCGATCAGCCGCTCCGCGGCGTCGCTGCGGCCGATCGTCCTGGATGCGAGGCGCAGCAAGCCGGGCGGCACGGCAAACAAGCGCGCCGGCTGGCCGAAACGGCGGGCGATCTCGCGCACCAACTGTGGCGTGCTGATCTCGTCGTCGTCGCGCACCAAGAAGGTTTGACCAGGCGCTGCCGGATGCGTCAGTGCCGTCGTGATCAGCGCCAGCAGATTGTCGCGGAAGACAAAGGCGCGCCGGTTGCGGATTGCACCCAAAGGCAGCGGCACGCCGCGACGGACGATCCGCAGCAGCGTGCGGAAATTGCCTTTGACTTCGGGGCCGTAAACCAGCGGCGGCCGAATGATCGTCAGCCCCGGCGCGCCCTGTTGCTGCATTGCCGTCTCGATCGCGAGCTTGGCGCGGCCATAGGCGTCGCGCGGATCGGGATCGCTGTTTGCCGAGAATGGCCGGTCGGTCGTCGTCTCACCCAGCACCTTGATCGAGCTCAGCAGAATCGTGCGCTCCAGACCGGCCGCTGCGGCGGCGGTGGCGATGGCGGCGGCCATATCGCGCTCGGTCGCGTGCCAAGCGGCGTCGCCCGGTGGCGCGTGGGCGCGGCTGGCGAGATGGACCACGGCGCGCGCGCCGGACAGAAGACCGCGCCAGTCGCTGTTGCGATCGAGCGTGCCTGCCGTGCGGACTTCGATTGGCGGCGGAAAAGTCGCAACGCCGCGCGTCACCGCACGCACCGCAATACCATCGGCGACGAAATGCGCGGCAAGCGCGCGGCCGATGAAACCCGCAGCACCCAGGATCACAACGGGACGCGGATCGGCGGCGTTCGGCATGTCAGCCGTACGTCATGCTAGCTGGCGGCGCCGCGGCGCGCGAACGCCACCAGCATCGCCGCGCTCAGGATCACCGCCAAACCGACCGCGATCAGGGGCTGGGCCAACGCCAGCAGCGCGAGCGCCGCGAGAACAGCATCGCCGGCCAGCACCAGCCGCGCAACCGCGGCGTGATCGTTGCCGCGCACCGCCCGTTGATAGAAATGATCGCGATGCGCGCGCCACAGCGCTTCGCCGCGCCGCGCACGTCGCACCAGCGTCACCGTCGCATCGGCCAGATAATAAAGCGGCAGGATCAAAGCCGGCGCCCACAGCCCATCGCGCGCCAGCACCAGCAGCAACCAGCCCATGACATAGCCGAGCGGCACGCTGCCGGCATCGCCGAGGAATACGCTTGCCGGTTGCCAGTTGAAACGTAAGAACCCGAGCGCGACGGCGACGGGGACCAGTGCCAGGGCGGCGAAGTCGTGGCCGCTGACAAACGAGACGATGGCGACGCCGAGTCCGATGCAGACGGTCTCGACACCGGTAATGCCGTCGATGCCGTCCATGAAATTGTAGAGGTTGACGAACCACACCCACAGCAGCGCCGCTGCGGCGCGGTCGAGCGGTAGCGGCAACAATCCCTGGAAGACGAGCCCGTCGCGCGGAAAGAGCGCCAGCGCGACCAATGCGGCAACGAAATGGGCTGCCAGCCGTGCGGCAACCGGCAAGCCGCGCAGATCGTCGACGAACGATAAGAGTGCCAAGGCAAGCGCCAACAGCGCGACGGCGACTGTCTCGGACGGCAGCTTCAGCCATGCCGCAAGTCCGAGCCAGCCAACGGCCAGAACCGCGACCACCGCCAGTCCGGCACCGCGCGGCACCGGTGCCGCATGCGACGAGCGCTCGCCCGGCCGGTCGAGGATCGCGCGGCGTCGCAGCCAATCGCGCATCAGCGCGGTCAAAATCGCGCTGCCGAATCCGGCGGCCAGCACGATTGCCCCCGCCACCGCCGCGTTCGTCTCCATGCGCGCGCCGCACCGTCCTGCCGAAGCCGCGGCTGTGATAAGCCGCGGCCGCGCCGCGCGCAACCAACTCCTGGTTAGGCGACGCTTAGCAGTGGATGACGGCCGAGCAAAGCTGCGCCTTCAAGTCCTCGAGTTCGGCCTTGTGCTGCTTCAGCGCCACCAGTCCGGCCGAGTTAGTGCCCATGGCGGCGGAGGTGTGGAGCAGCGTCACCGCTTCGCTCACCAGCGAATTGACGGTATCGGGCGACAGGCTTTGTAGCATCTGCTCGTATCGGCTGATCGCTTGTGGCGACAGGCCCGGCGCCGGCGCGGCATCCTGGCTCGCGGCGCGCGACAATCCGCTGCCGATGAGCAAGGGCACGGCCGCCAGCACGAGCCCGAAAATCGGGAGTCGCATGGGTTCTCTTCCTCTGTCTGGCCGGACGGCACAGCTTCACCTCGCCATGCGCAAAAGCGCATGCGCGGACCGGTCATGGCGGCGACGACCGGCGCGAGGGAACGCGGCCGAACGGATTATTCATCTGCGGCTTGCTGCCGCTTGGGACGCACAATGC
>DASQGX010000064.1:0-6757 GCA_035632395.1 Allostellaceae bacterium | reverse complement strand
GAGATCGGCATGAACGTGCTGATGCGGGTCAAGGACGGCCTCGACAAGGTCGCTAAGATCGAGCAGTCGCCGCGCACCGAAGGCCGGCAGATGACGATGGTGATGTCGCCCAAATAGGGCGCTAACCGGGGCGCCGGGCTTGTCGGCGCGGCGCGTCCCGGCCGCTTGCCATTCCATCCCCCGGACTGTATAACCCGCGCCGAACCGGGCGGCGGGCTTGCGGGCATGCCTTGACCGCCTTTTTCTGCACAACGAACTTTTTCGGAAAGGCAATCAAATGCCCAAGCTCAAGACCAAATCCGGAGCGAAAAAGCGCTTCGGCCGCACCGCCTCGGGCAAGATCAAGGCGGCCAACGCGCACAAGCGCCACCTCCTCATCAACAAGTCGAAGCGCGGGAAGCGCAACGCCAAAGGCACGGTCACGCTCCAACCGGGCGACGCCAAGTTGGTGATGACTTACATGCCTTATATGAGGGGTTAGGAGCGCGTCATGGCACACGTCAAACGCGGCGTCACCGGACGCGCCCGCCACAAGAAAGTGCTCGGTCTAGCCAAGGGCTATCGCGGCCGCGCCAAATCGTCGTTCCGCATCGCGATCGAGAAGGTCGAGAAGGGCCTGCGCTATGCCTACCGCGATCGCCGGGCGAAGAAGCGCAACTTCCGCGCCCTGTGGATCCAGCGCATCAACGCCGGCGCGCGCGAGGAAGGCCTCACCTATTCGCAGTTCATGAACGGCTTGCGGCTCGCCGGGGTCACCCTCGACCGCAAGATGCTGGCCGACATCGCCATGCGCGAGCCGGCGGCGTTCAAGGCCATCGTTGCTCAGGCGCGCGACGCCCTGCCCAAAGCCTAGGCTGCCACGCCGGCCTCTGCGTAATATGCCGGACGGGATCGTCCCGACAGCGAGCGCGGGCCGGCCGATGCTTACTGCCTGAGGAGCGTGTACGCGGCGATGGAAAGTCTCGACCACATCCGCGACGAGCTTTTGCGCCTGGTGAAAGGCGCAACCAGCCTCGAGGGGCTGGAGCAGGTCCGCGTCGGTGCGCTCGGCCGCAAGGGCCGGCTCACTGGCCTGCTGAAAGAGCTCGGCACGCTTGCGCCCGATGCGCGCAAGACGCGCGGCGCCGCGCTTAACCAGCTCAAGGAGGAGATCGAGGCGGCGCTCGCCGAAGCGCATGCGCGCCTGAACGACGCGGCGCTCAATGCGCGGCTGGCGCAGGAACGCGTCGACGTCACGCTGCCGGTCGAGTCGATGCCCGCCGGCCGGATTCATCCGGTGAGCCAGACGACTGACGAGATCGTCGCGATCTTCGGCGCCATGGGCTTCGTCGTCGCCGAAGGGCCGCACATCGAGGACGACTTCCACAATTTCACCGCGCTCAACATTCCGCCCGAACATCCGGCGCGGCAGGAGCAAGACACGTTCTACCTGGCGGCGACCGCGGCGGACGGCAGCCGCAAGGTGCTGCGCACGCACACGTCGCCGGTGCAGATCCGCACCATGCTGAAGCAGAAGCCGCCGATCCGCATCATCGTGCCCGGCCGCACGTTCCGCTCGGATCACGACGCGACTCACTCGCCGATGTTCCATCAGGTCGAAGGCCTGATCATCGATCGCGCGACGCATATGGGCCATCTCAAGGGCTGCCTGATCGATTTCTGCCGCGCCTATTTCGGCATGGCCGATCTGCCGGTGCGCTTCCGGCCGAGCTATTTCCCGTTCACCGAACCGTCGGCCGAAGTGGATATCGGCTGCTCGCGCGAAGGCGGCGGCCTCAAGATCGGCGCCGGCGCCGATTGGCTCGAGATCTTGGGCTGCGGCATGGTCCATCCCAAGGTGCTGCGCAATTGCAACATCGATCCCAACGAGTACCAAGGTTTCGCCTTCGGCATGGGGATCGAGCGCGTTGCGATGCTGAAATACGGCATCCCCGATCTGCGTACTTTCTATGACAGCGACCTGCGTTGGCTCCGGCACTACGGTTTCGTGCCCTTGGACGTGCCGACGCTCACCGGAGGCCTGGCGCGATGAAGACGACACTCGCCTGGCTCAAAGCGCATCTCGAAACCAATGCCCCGCTCGACGCGATCGTCGGCAAGCTGGTCATGCTCGGCCTCGAGGTTGAAAGCGTTGTCGACCGCAGCAAGCCGCTAGCGCCATTCGTCGTCGCGCGGGTCCTTGAGGCGAAGCCGCATCCCGACGCGGACAAGCTGAAGCTCTGCCTGATCGATACCGGCAAGGCCAAAGTCGAGGTGGTGTGCGGTGCGCCCAACGCGCGCGCTGGCATGCTTGGCGTGTTCGCGCCGCCGGGCGCGGTGATTCCGCGCTCAGGCCAAGCGCTGAAGGCGAGCAAGATTCGCGGCGTGGTGTCGAACGGCATGCTGTGCTCCGGCTATGAGCTGATGCTGTCGGACGATCACACCGGCATCATCGAACTGCCGGAAGACGCGCATCCCGGCGACAGCTTCGTCAAGACAGCGGGTCTCGACGACCCGGTGCTCGACGTCAAGGTGACACCCAATCGCGCCGATTGCCTGAGCGTGCGCGGGTTGGCGCGCGACCTGGCGGCGGCCGGCATGGGCAAGCTCGCACCACTCGATGCCGCGCCGGTCGCCGGTATGTTCCCGTGCCCCACTGCCGTCCATCTCGCTGGGCCAGACGACAAAGCGTGTCCGCTGTTTCTCGGGCGGGTCGTGCGCGGCCTCAAGAACGGGCCGAGCCCGGCGTGGCTGCAGGAGCGGTTGAACTCGATCGGCCTGCGACCGATCTCGGCGCTGGTCGACATCACCAATTTGCTGACGTTCGATCTCGGCCGGCCGCTGCATGTCTTCGACGCCGACAAGTTAAGCGGCGACCTTGCAGTGCGCGGCGCGCGTTCCGGTGAAAGCTTGGCGGCGCTCAACGGCAAGACCTATGCGCTCGAGCCGGACATGACGGTGATCGCCGACGCCAGCGGGGTGCTCAGCCTAGGCGGCGTGATCGGCGGCGAATCGTCTGGCTGCACCGAGGTCACCACTAGCGTCTTTATCGAGGCCGCCTTGTTCGATCCGGTGCGAACGGCGGCAACGGGCCGCAAGCTCAACGTCCAGAGCGATGCACGTTATCGCTTCGAGCGCGGGCTCGATCCCGAATTCGTTGGGCCCGGAATTGAAATCGCGACGCGCCTCATCCTCGAACTTTGCGGCGGTACGGCCTCAGAGGTCGGCGTGTTCGGCGCGGTGCCGCAATGGCGGCGCACGATCCGCTTCCGTCCCGATCGCGTGCGTAGTCTAGGCGGCGTCGAAGTCGCTGCCAGTGAGCAACGCCGCATCCTGCAGGCGCTCGGTTGTACCGTGCACGAGACCGGCGATCATTTCGATGTCGAGCCGCCGTCATGGCGTGCCGACATCGAGGGCGAAGCCTGCCTGGTCGAGGAGGTCCTGCGCATCCACGGCTACGATGCGATTCCAGCAGTGTCGCTGCCGCGCGACGGCGCTATCCCGGCGCCGGCGCTGACACCGGCACAACGTCGCGCTGGCACGGTCCGGCGCACGCTGGCGGCGCACGGTCTGGTCGAAGCCGTGAGTTTCTCGTTCCTCTCGCTCAAGGAAGCGGCGCTATTCGGCGGCGGCGCGACGAAGCTGATGCTGCTCAATCCGATCAGCGCCGATCTCGATGCGATGCGGCCTTCAATCCTTCCCAATCTGCTCGCGGCGGCGCGGCGCAATGCCGATCGCGGCCTCGCAGACGTCGCAGTGTTCGAGCTCGGACCGCAATATCGCGACGATACGGAAAGCGGCCAGGATTTAGTCGCCGCCGGTGTCCGCGCCGGCGCCGTCCGGCGCAAGGCGTGGAACGAACCCGCGCGTCCGGCGAGCGTCTTCGACGCCAAGGAAGATGCACTTGTTGCCTTGGCCGCCGCTGGCGTCGCCGCCGAAGCGGTTCAGCTCGAAGCCTCGGCGCCGGCCTGGTACCACCCTGGCCGCTCCGGCACCCTGCGCCAGGGGCCGAAGGTGCTGGCGACGTTCGGCGAAATTCATCCCGGTGTGCTGCGGTCGATGGCGGTCGAAGGACCGGTCGCCGGCTTCGAGGTGTTCCTCGACGCCGTGCCCGAACCGCGCGCCAAAGGTACGGCGCGGCTGCTGCTCAAGCTGTCGCCGTTCCAGCCCGTGAGCCGCGACTTCGCATTTGTCGCCGACGCCGCGGTGGCGGCGGAGACGCTGCTCCGCGCGGCGCGCGGCGTCGACCGCAAGCTGGTGTCCGAAGTCCGGCTGTTCGACCTCTATCAAGGCAAGGGCCTGCCCGACGGCAAGAAATCGCTGGCGATCAGCGTGACCTTGCAGCCGACCGAGGCGACGCTCACCGACGCCGAGATCGAAGGTTTTTCGGCCAAGCTGGTGGCCGCCGTCGAAAAAGCCACCGGCGGTTCGTTACGCAAATAGGTCTATGACCGATCTTACGCATATCCGGAATTTCGCGATCATCGCCCACATCGATCACGGCAAGTCGACGCTGGCCGACCGGTTGATCGAACGCTGCGGCGGTCTCGAGGCGCGCGAGATGCGCGCCCAGGTGCTCGACTCGATGGACATCGAGCGCGAGCGCGGCATCACCATCAAGGCGCAGACCGTCCGGCTCAGCTACACGGCAAAAAACGGTCAGGCCTACGAGCTCAATCTGATGGACACGCCGGGCCACGTGGACTTCGCCTACGAGGTCAGCCGCTCGCTGGCTGCGTGCGAGGGTTCGCTGCTGGTAGTCGATGCCAGCCAGGGCGTCGAGGCGCAGACGCTCGCCAACGTCTATCAGGCGATCGACGCCGGCCACGAGATCGTGCCGGTGTTGAACAAGGTCGACCTGCCGGCGGCCGAGCCGCAGCGCGTGCGCCAGCAGATCGAAGAGGTGATCGGTCTCGACGCCTCGGGCGCAATCGAAATCTCGGCCAAGACCGGACTCAACATCGACGCGGTGCTGGAAGCTCTGGTCGAACGCCTGCCGCCGCCGAAGGGCGATGCGCAAGCGCCGCTCAAGGCGCTACTGGTTGACAGCTGGTACGATTCCTATCTCGGCGTCGTCACGCTGGTGCGCGTGAAGGACGGTGTCCTGAAGCCCGGACTCAAGGTTCGCTTCATGGCGACCGGCGCGGCCTATGTGGTCGAGCGCGTCGGCGTGTTCACGCCCAAGGGCGTGCAAGTGCCGGAGCTCGGTCCCGGCGAAATCGGCTTCATCACCGCTGGCATCAAGCAGGTCGCGGATTGTCGCGTCGGCGACACCATCACCGAGGACCGCCGTCCGGCTGCCGAGCCGCTTCCCGGCTTCAAGCCGCTGCAGCCGGTGGTGTTCTGCGGCCTGTTTCCGGTCGACGCCGCCGATTACGACCGGCTCCGCGATAGTTTGGCCAAGCTGCGGCTCAACGACTCAAGCTTCGAGTACGAGCCCGAGACGTCGGCGGCGCTCGGCTTCGGCTTCCGCTGCGGCTTCCTCGGCTTGCTGCATCTTGAAATCATCGAAGAGCGGCTCGAACGTGAGTTCGGCCTCGAGCTGATCGCCACCGCGCCGTCGGTCGTCTACCATGTGCACCTCACCAATGGCGAATTGATCTCGCTGCACAATCCGGTCGACATGCCCGATCCGGTGCGCATCGATCACATCGAGGAGCCGTGGATCCAGGCGACCATCCTGGTACCCGATGCCTATCTCGGTAGCGTCCTCGCGTTGTGCGAGGAGCGCCGCGGCGTCCAGCAGAACCTGACCTACGCCGGCAATCGCGCGATGGTGGTCTATCGGCTGCCGCTCAATGAAGTGGTGTTCGATTTCTACGATCGCCTGAAATCGGTGTCGCGCGGCTACGCGAGCTTCGATTATCAGATCGCCGGCTATGAGGCGGGCGATTTGGTGCTGATGAACATCCTGGTCAATAGCGAGCCGGTCGATGCGCTCGCCATCATCGTCCATCGCAGCCAGGCCGACCGCCGCGGCCGGGCGCTGTGCGAACGCCTCAAGGAGCTGATCCCGCGCCAGCTGTTCCAGATTCCGATCCAAGCGGCAATCGGCGGTCGCATCATCGCACGCGAGACGGTAAAGGCGTTGCGCAAGGACGTGCTCGCCAAATGCTATGGCGGCGACGTGACGCGCAAACGCAAGCTCTTGGAGAAGCAGAAAGAGGGCAAGAAGCGGATGCGCCAGTTCGGCAAGGTCGAGATTCCGCAATCCGCCTTCATTGCCGCGCTCAAAATGGGCGCCGAGTAGCGGCGCGCGCGGGAAGCGGCTCCTCAAGCTGAGGTCGACAAGAGGGCGAGGGAATTTCTCGAAATCGAGCAGCGGCTCAATCAACTTCGCAAAGCGCGGTGAGATGTCAACTTTGACCAGTGGACCATAATAACAGCCACTCGCGTACAGCTTCGACCGGCGATGTAATCGGCGGTATATGCAGCGCCAGGCGCGATGCCAAATTAGCCCAACGGTGCAGCGCCTATCCTTGACGTCAGGATGCTGAGGCGCGCCAATCGGTTTGATCGCCGCTTTGCCGGCAGGAAAAAGCCTCGGGCTAAAGCTCACTCAGCGCGCCGAGGAAAAGTGGATGGTTAGGCCGGTGGCCTGTGGGTGTCATCGAGGACGCGGGAAAATAGGGGTTCCCTAACGACACGGCTGGTGGCTTGTCACGCTGTCACGTGTTCGCTGGTGTCCGGCAAAATCCGCGTTGTTTTTGTGGGCAGGTTTGTGGGTTGCCATCGGCGGCGTTGCCAACTCGCTGACACAGCAAACTGATTTCGAATG
>DASQGX010000063.1:0-15022 GCA_035632395.1 Allostellaceae bacterium | reverse complement strand
CGATCTCGACCGGCTGATGCCGGTATTCGCCAATGCCGGCATCGAAGCGCGCTATTCCTGCGTGCCGCTCGAATGGTACGACCGGCCACACGGCTGGGCCGAACGCAACGAACTCTATCTCGACAACGCCGTACGCCTGCTCGAGCGCGCGGCGCGCGCCTCGCTCGCCAAGGCCGGTTTGGTACCCCGTCAGATCGACGCTGTCGTCACTGTTTCGACCACTGGAATCGCAACGCCGAGCCTCGACGCCCGGCTGCTCAACCGCCTCGGCCTGCGCTCCGACGTCACGCGCTTGCCAGTGTTCGGCCTCGGCTGCGCAGGCGGCGTCGCCGGCTTGGCACGTGCCGCCGATCTTGCCCGCGCGCGTCCGGGCTCGAACATCCTATTCCTGGTCGTCGAGCTTTGTGCGTTGTGCTTCCGTCGCGGCGACAGCTCGAAGAGCAACGTGGTCGCCACTGCGTTATTCGGTGACGGCGCCGCCGCTGGCATCGTGTCGAGCGACGGCGACGGACCGGTTCTGGGTGCTGCTGGCGAGCACACTTGGCCGGACTCCCTCGGCGTCATGGGTTGGGACGTGATGGAAGACGGTCTCAAGGCGATCTTCTCGCGCGATATTCCCGCTCTCGTGCGGAGCGAGTTGCGCACAGCTGCCGACACGTTCCTCGCCCGTCACGACCTCGCGCTCGACGACATCGACCACGTCGTCTGCCATCCCGGCGGCGTCAAAGTGTTAAGCGCGATCGAAGAGGCCTTCGCGCTTGCCGACAGTGCGCTCGATCACGCGCGTGCGGTGCTGCGTGACTGCGGCAACATGTCGGCGGCGACGGTTCTGTTCGTGCTCGAGCGCACGCTCAAAGCCGGCGCGCACGGCCGCATGCTGATGTCGGCGCTGGGTCCGGGCTTCACCGCCGGCTTTCTCGTGCTCGAAGCGTGAGCGCGCTGTTGCTCATCGTCGGTTTGGTGGCGGCGGCGCGCGTCAGCGAACTCGTTTACTCGGCACACAACGCGCGCGCGCTCAAAGAGCGAGGTGCGATCGAACTCGGCGGAGGACATTACTCGCTGATCGTCGCGCTGCACGCGGCGTGGCTGGCCGCGCTCATTGTCTTCGTCCCGTGGAGCGCCCCGATCAACTGGTTCTGGCTCGGTGCCTATATTGCCCTTCAAGTCCTGCGCCTCTGGACGATTGCCAGCCTCGGCCCGTTTTGGACCGCACGCATCTATAGCCTGCCCGGAACGAAGCTGGTGCGGCGCGGGCCCTACCGCTTCGTCGCCCATCCCAACTATCTGATCGTTGCCGGCGAGATCGCCGTGCTGCCGCTGGTTTTCGGCGCTTGGCGAATCGCGCTGGCCTTTTCGGTCATCAACGCCGTGCTCCTGGCTTGGCGCATCCGCATCGAGGAACGCGGCCTCGAGCCACGTCGCGCCCTCGGTTGACCGCCCTCGCCGCCGCGCCTATTGTCCGGCGCGGTTGCGCGAGCCCGTAGCTCAGCCGGTAGAGCACATGACTTTTAATCATGGGGTCCCGGGTTCGAATCCCGGCGGGCTCACCACGAATGTCACGACCAGCGGCTTAACCGGAAAGCGGCGGCGTCCATGACCGGACAGGTCCCAAAACCGCGAGGAGCGTCGGTGGCGGCGCTGGCCTTTGTACTCGGCGCCATCCAACCCATTGACCCAGCATTGTCGGCTGAGCCGCAACCGTTTGAGGGCAAGTGGATTGTCGACATTGTTTGCGCAGATGCGCCGGATGGGGCTCGCGGCTACAAGTGGCTCTTCACTGCACAGGTCCAAGACGGCGCCCTGCTTGGTCAATATCACCAACCGGGAACCGTGCCATCGGGAACGCTGAGCGGCAAAATTCAGCCGGACGGCGACGCACTCTTGAGCATGACAGGCCTAACCGGAAATCCAAATGCTTCCGTCGGCCAAGTCGACCGCGGAACGCCGTTTCATTATACCGCGACTGCGCATTTCGACGGTGACCACGGCACCGGCAAACGCAACGAATCACGCGTATGCACCTTGAATTTTTTGAAGAGCTGAGACTGAGTTGCTCATTCCCCCGACCTCGCCTGATGACCTAATTCCGTTTGGGCTCGCCATCTTTCGCAAAGTTCCGCGTCCATGAGCTACCTCCAACGAATCCTCCAGCCGGGTGAGACGCTGCGTTATGTCGGGCGGCTGCACTGGATCGTCTATCTTCCCGGCCTAGCGCTGTTCGCCGTCGTCGTAGTGCTTTCCATAACCATCGTCGCAGCCGGTCAATTCGGTAATGCGGTGCCTTATCTATTGATGGCTCTTGTCGTACTGATGCTCGCGAGCTTCCTGACCTTGATGGCGGCGGCCGTGCGGCGCTGGACGACCGAGATTGCCGTCACCGACCGCCGCATCATCTTCAAGCGCGGCTTGGTCCGGCGTCACACCATCGAAATGAACATGGACAAGGTCGAGACCGTTGACGTCGATCAGTCATTGGCCGGCCGCATTTTCGGCTACGGCGACATCGTCGTGCGCGGCACCGGTTCGAGCATCGAGCCGTTCCGCAAGATCGCTGCGCCGCTGGATTTCCGCAATCAGGTCACGGCGCGCTAACTTCTCGGTCTGCGCCGTCAATCTTGACAAGCATCGCCGCAGCGCCGGAAATCGCGTCGGGGGAAGCACCGCCATGCCCTTCGCGCGCGCCGACGACGGCGTCAGGCTGCATTACGAGGAAGTCGGCGACGGCCAGCCGCTGATCTTCGTCCACGAGTTCGGCGGCGATTTGCGCAGCTGGGAGCACCAGTTGCGCTACTTCGGTCGATATTACCGTTGCATCGCGTTCAACGCCCGTGGCTATCCCCCATCCGACGTGCCCGAAGATGTAGCGCGATACTCGATCGAGCGTGCCGCGGACGATGTTGCCGCTGTGCTCGACCATCTCGGCCTCGACAAGGCGCACGTTGTCGGCCTGTCGATGGGCGGCTTCGCGACACTGCATTTCGGACTGCGCCACCAGCCGCGCGCCCGATCACTGACTATCTGCGGCTGCGGCTATGGCGCCGAGAAAGACAAACGCGATCGGTTCCAGCGTGAAAGCGAAGCGCTCGCCGACCGGTTCGAGCGGGAAGGCAGCGCGAAGGTCGCCGAGCAATACGCCGAAGGCGCGGCGCGCGTGCAATATCAACACAAGGATCCGCGCGGATGGCGCGAGTTCGCCAATCGGCTGGCGCAACACTCTCCGAAAGGCTCGGCCAATACACTGCGCGGCGTACAGGCGCGGCGGCCATCGCTCTACGATTTGGTCGAGCTGATGTCGCAGATCCGCGTTCCGACACTGATCGTTGCCGGCGACGAAGACGAGGCCTGTCTCCAGCCCGGCATCCTGATGAAACACGTAATTTCGACCGCCGGCCTGGTCGTGCTCCCAAAGACCGGCCATTTGGTCAATCTCGAGGACCCGGCGTTGTTCAACCGGACATTGCGCGAGTTCCTGCTGGCCGTCGAATTCGGTCGCTGGCACGCACGCGATCCCCGCTCGCTCGGCGGCGACGCGCACGGCGGGCGTTAACCGTTTGCTAACCTTAACCGACCGAGAACGAACGGCGCGATTTTAAGGATTTCCTCAGCCTATCGGCCGTCTAATCGGGCGAATTTCCTACGGACGCAGGCGATGCCGGATCAGACCCCGACCGCATCACGATCGACGTCTGTCGCACCCGCCCGGATCACGATCTCCGCGCGGCCGATGAAATTTCTCGTCGCCAGCAGCGTCCTCGTCGGCGCCGCCGTCGTCCTGATCGCCGGGCTGCTTCTCGTGCACCTGCGGGACAACGCAACCGAACATACGCGGCAGACCCTGTCGAGCCTCGATATCGTTCTCGCCGAACAGACGGAGCGGTCGCTCGACGAAGTCGACCTCACGCTCAAGGATACGGCCACCCTATTGTTGCAGCGGTACGGGGCGCCGAACCCGCGGACCATACGGACGATCTATGGCGGCCACGGCGTGGCGCAGTTGTTGCGCGCCGAGGCCGGCGGCGTTCCGCAACTCACCAGCATCTCGCTCTTCGATGTCCGCGGCCGCTTGATAAGCTCCTCCGCGGCCGACGCGCCTGCGAACCTCGACATATCGTTCCGCAAATATTTTCAGCGCGCACGCGACAACCGCACGCCGACCCGGTTTATCAGCGAGCCGATCAAGTTCCAGGGCAACGGTATGCGGGCCGTTTTGATGGTGCGCCGGCTGGAAGCGCCCGATGGATCCTTTGCCGGAATTATGACCGGCGCAGTTCCGCTCGATTATTTCACGAGTCTATACCACGACATTTATCTGGGGCCGGGTACGGCAGTGGCGCTGTTCCAGCGTGACGGGCTCCTGCTCGCGCGCTATCCCGCGCTCCCTTCGGTCGCCACCAACATGGCCGATCAAGTCGTATTTCCAAAAATCCTCGAGCACGCACCGGCCGGCGTCGCGCACAGCCAAGGTCACATACTCGGTTCGCCGTTGTTCATCGCAACGCATGCCCTCAACGATCTGCCATTGGCGGTCAACGTTGTCATGTCGGACAAGCGCGCCTATGCGGATTGGTACAACGAACTCGTCGGTGTCATCGTCTCATTGGCGATCATTCTCGGTATGATCGGCCTGTTGACTTTCTTCGCCGTGCGGCACTTCGCCTCCTACATTAACCTGGCCGAGGCGAAGCTCGAAACCACGCGTGCGACCGAAGCCCGCGCCCGCGCCGAAGCGATGACCCAGGCGAAATCGCGCTTCCTCGCCAACATGAGTCACGAGCTGCGGACGCCACTCAATGCGATTATCGGCTTTTCCGAGATCATCGAGACTGCCATGCTCGGCCCGCTCCAGCAGCGTTATCGCGAATACGCCCACGACATCCGTACAGCCGGGTCCCACTTGCTCGAAATCGTCAACGACATTCTTGACTTGAGCAAAGCCGAAGCCAATGCGCTCAAGGTCGGTCGCGAACCGATCGACATCGCAACGGTCGTGAGTGAAGTCGACAGTATCGTCCGCGCCCAGGCCGAGCGCGCCAAGGTCGCGTTCCAGACACAGCTTGATCCTGACCTGCCGCCGGTCATCGGCGACCAAACACGGCTGCGTCAGATCCTGATCAATCTCGTGTCCAACGCCCTGAAATTCACGCCGGCGGGCGGCACGGTCACCGTATCGGCACGCAAGGTCGGCGGACGCATGGTGATCGAAGTGAAGGATACCGGCATCGGCATGGCCGAAGAGGATATTCCGGCCGCGCTGCGTCCGTTCGAGCAGCTCGACAACAGCGTCGCACGCAAATATGAAGGTGCCGGCCTCGGTTTGCCGCTCACCAAGCATCTCGTCGAGCTGCTCGGCGGCCAGTTCTCGATCTCCAGCGTCGTCAACCGCGGCACCACCGTCGCC
Source organism: Allostellaceae bacterium (assembly GCA_035632395.1). Lineage (GTDB taxonomy): Bacteria > Pseudomonadota > Alphaproteobacteria > ATCC43930 > CGMCC-115725 > REEB95. The sequence goes on along the minus strand of DASQGX010000063.1, from coordinate 9,624 downwards.
ATCGAATTCGAGTGCCAGCGGCGCGCCGCCTAACGACCGCGCGAATCCCCTCATTTGCCGGCCGCCGTCTTCGCATCCTTGTCCGGACGGAAATTCTGGTCGCTCCAGCCGATGGCGCACCAAACCATAAATCGACCCGCTTAAGCCGACAGGAGCGCCGGTTCGGAGCCGTTCCCTGCTTTGAACTACGGGAGCGGCGAATTAGGAGTCAGGCGGCTGAACAGGCGGCGAGCGGCACGAGATCGTTGCTGACCGCGGGTTTACGCAGTACGAAGAAAATCCAGCCTTGGAGGCAGTGCAACGGCGCAATGCGCTCGATCGCCTTTTGATAGGCGGTTGCCAGCAAGAACAGCGCGCCGTTGAACATGAAATAGCTCGGATACTGACCGATGTACCGGAACTCGACGACTTCCAAGCCGTGACGGGCGGCGTAACGCGCGACCGCGCGGCGCGTGTTGACGCGATACGCCGTCGGAAACACGTCCTGCTCGGCGCGGCCTTCCATACGGCGCACGATCCAAGGATGGAAGCGGTTCGGAATAATGCGCGCCGCGAGCGACGCGTAATCCCATTTGTTCGCGGTGAGGCCGAGGTAGCAGCCGCCAGGCGCCAGCAACCGGGCGATTTCGGCGAAGACCGAATCAGGATCGGTGACGTGCTCGAGCACGGCTTGACTGTAGATCACGTCGACCGAGCCGCTGGCGACGCCGGTATCGGCGAGGTCACGCTGCCGCAATTCAAGACCGCCCGGCGCGCCGGCGAATTCGACCAAGTCAACGCCGATCAGCCGCCGCGCGTGGCCGCGGAAATGTGCCAGGGTTGGCGCGCTGCGGCCGCATCCCGCATCGAGCACAGTCGCATCAGGTTTGAGCAGCGCTTCGATCCGCCGGCGTAGCACCGCGTAAGGATGTACGTAGCGGCCGAAATAGCGGTGCTTGAGGCGTTGCGATAACGACGACATCGGTTTCCCGGTTCTTCTTTTTGTAGCCACGAAAAACGCACTCCCGGTCGGGAGCGCGTCAGGCGTTCTGCCGGCCGTTCTGGCGACGATCGCAAGTGCGAGTTTCGGTTTTGAGGTAACGCCTTTTTCACGGTGAATACAAGTTTAACGAGCCGATTCTAACCTTAAAATCAACGACTTGTCGGTGGATTTTACATACCAAATACCACGGGCTCGTCATCGGCTAGCGCCGAAGCATCGGTTGCTCGATGATGCCGCTGCCATGACATCGACAGATCGCTATTTGGACCTGCTGCGACGTGAGCTCCTACGGGCCCAGGCGCGACTCAAACGGGCCGAACGCGCTCGAGACGACGCGCTCGCTGAGAACGCCAGACTCCGGACCGCGATGACGCGCGTACGTCGGTACCGTCCAGCGAAGAAGAAATAGCGACAGCCAGCGACGCCTCCACCAAACTCCTACGCCGCACGGCTTAACCATAACAGGAGTAATTAACTATAGTCTATTGCATTTTAACGATCTTTTATAGTTGTGCCTCGCCACGCCGACACTTATTTTGTCCGGCAATAATTCTGCAAGAAAGAGCCCGAGGAGAGACAATGGTCCGCCGTACGCATGCTTATGCGCGCCCGGGTTGGACACCGGGTGCCGGTGACGGATCCGCCGAAGTACTGTCGCAGCGCCGCTGGCGCATCATGCAGAGCATTCTGCCGTTCGACAATTCGCTGGACCCCTTGCCTGCTTGGGTTCGTACGCCCGATCAATTCGTCGGCTGGCTGTCGTGCCGGATCGATCAGGCCGGACTTCGCGCCTACTTTCACGAAATCCAGACCGTCGCCAAACAGACCAGCGACCTCGAACTGCTGCGCTTCGCGCGCAAATATCTGGGCGAAGTCTGAACCGGCGCACGGCGCCGACGCCACGTAAACGTTTTATTAACCATACGAGTCCAGTTTGGGCGCGCGCTGTTTTACTCCGGCAATGCCGGAGCGATCAGCCCCCCAACTGAGAGTCCCGGCTTTGGCCGCGGACTCTTTTTTTTCCGTCGGCGGGATTTACGGGCACGCGTATTCCGAAACCGAGCGAGTTGTCTAATCCATTGTAAAACAATGTGTTTCAAGACATGGCCCGGCCATTGCAACGGAGAAACCAGAGGAAAAGCAAGTCCGCACAAACCGGGCCGTTCGGGACAGACAACCGAAAAAAGCAGGGTTCCGCCCCCGCGATGTCTCCCGAACGAGACTTCAGTTGGCGGACGACTTGGCGGCGGCTCCGCGAGGATCCGCCGTCTTTTTTTTCGCCCGGCCAGGCCGCCGGCGCTATCGGTTCTTTAGCCATTTTCCGCCACCCTCCGGGCCATGGCACCAGCACTGTCAATGCCTTGGCCGGATCGGCACGATACTGCCGACACGCCCCTGCCCGCCAAGCCACGGCACGTCTTGCACGTGCTGCCGGGCTTCGGCGTCGGCGGCATTCAGGTGCGCTTGACGCGCGTCATCAACGTGCTGGGACCGCGCTTCCGCCACACGGTGGTAAGCCTGAGCAGCGACACCAGCTGCCGCGAACGGATCGAAAGTGCGGCCAATGTCACCGTCGAGGTCGCGACGCCGCGCGGTGGCCTTTTGGCGCGGCTCGGCGCGGCGGCCCACAGCATCCGTGCCGTGGCGCCCGATCTGGTCGCAACTTACAACTGGGGCGCGATCGAATGGGCGATGGCGAACCGCATGCGGGTTGGCGTGCGCCACTGCCATTTCGAGGACGGATTTGGACCTGACGAGGCCGAGCGTCCGCTCTGGCGCCGCGGCGTGCTGCGCCGGCTGGCGTTGGTGCAGACCGAAGCCGTGATCGTGCCCTCGCATACGCTCGAGGAAATCGCGATCAAACGCTGGCGCCTGCCGGAGGCACGCGTCCTCTATCTTCCGAACGGCGTCGAGGTCAGCGAATTTCGCCAGCCCGCTAGCGGTACGCCGCCGTTTCCACGCGGCACAGACGAGATCGTCATCGGTACCGTTGCGCCGTTGCGGCCAGAAAAGAATCTCGGCCGGTTGTTGAACGCCTTTGCCCGGCTCGACGATGATGCGACGCGCCTAGTGATCGCCGGCGACGGCACCGAGCGGCCGGCGCTCGAAGCCCTCGCCCAGCGCCTCGGCATTGCCGATCGCGTGCGCTTCTTGGGCGCAGTGCGCGAACCGCAGCGTGTGCTCGCGTATTTCGACATATTCGCGCTGTCGTCAGACACCGAACAGATGCCGATCACGGTGCTCGAGGCGATGGCCGCCGGCCTGCCGATCGCCGCGGTCGAAGTCGGCGACGTCAAGCACATGGTCGCGCCGGCCAATCGCGCTTTCATTGTGCCGCGCGGCGACGCAACCCTGGCGACCGCGCTGGCCGCCCTAGTCGCCGACGCCGGCCGCCGCCACGTGCTCGGCCGAATCAACCGCGCCCACGTGACTGCCGTTTTCCCGTTCGCGCGCATGGTCGAAGCCTATGCGCGGCTGTTTGAAGGACAGCCATGAGTCCCGATACCTCAGCGCGTGCGTTGGCATTCGACCGCTCAATGCCGTCTCTCGCACCGGTCGATATACGGCCGCTGCGCGACGACGAAGCCGTGTGGGAAGCCTATGTCGAGCGCGCGCCACAGGCGACATTCTTTCATCGCGCCGGCTGGCGCCACATCGTCGAACGCACGCTCGGTCATGCGACACGCTACCGCTGCGCCTGGCGCGGCCGCGACCTCGTCGGCATATTGCCGCTCGTGCACGTCAAATCGCGTCTGTTCGGCGATGCGCTGATTTCGACCGCCTTTACCACTGGCGGCGGCATTATCGCCGACGACGACGACGTGGCGCGCGCGCTCGCCGACGACGCTACCGAACTCGGCCAACGCTTCGCCGTCGATTTCGTCGAGTTGCGCCAGGGTGCGCCGCTGCCGATCGGCGCCGCGTGGCATGCGAAAACCGAGCTCTATTTCGGCTTCGAACGCACAATCGCCGACAGCGACGCGGACAATCTCAAGGCGATACCGCGCAAGAAGCGCGCCGATCTGCGCAAGGCGACCGACGACCGCCGGCTGCTCGTCGACGCCAACGCACCGGTGGAGACGTTTTTCCGCATCTATGCCGAAAGCCTGCGCAACCTGGGCACGCCGGTCCTGCCGCTACGTTTCTATGAGGCGATCAAGGCGACGTTCGGCGATGCGGTCGAGATTTCAACCGTCAACGGACCCGACGGTCCGGTCGCAGCGCTGATGAGCTTCTTTTTCAAGGACCGCGTGCTGCCCTATTACGGCAGCGCCGTGCCGGCGGCGCGGCGGCTGCACGCTTACGATCTGATGTACTGGGCGCTGATGCAGCGCGCGGCCGCACAGGGCGTGCGCGTGTTCGATTTCGGCCGCAGCAAACGCGGCACTGGCTCGTTCGATTACAAGACTTACTGGGGCTTCACGCCTGAGCCGCTCGGGTACCAATACCGGTTGGTGAAGCGTCCCAACTTGCCTGACATCAATCCGCTCAACCGGAAGTACCGGCTGATGGTCGGTGCCTGGCGGCGGTTGCCGTTGAAACTTGCCAATCAGCTTGGCCCGCTCGTCGCGCGCCAGATCGGCTGACTATCGTCGCGCGGTGAGACCGCGTGATCCAGATCAATGCCTGACCGACGGTGAGCGCGCGCTATACCGCGATGCGATCCATGTCATGAGCCGCCACCGCTCTCGAAGCTGGAGATTCGCCGTCCTCGTTCTGTTGGCGCTGCACTGGCACGCGCCAGCGCAGGCGGAGGATGGATCGAGCGCGAGTGCGCGGCCGCTGCTGCCGGCGCCGATCTGGGTCTACAACAACTGGTCGGCCTACGACGAACTGTCGGATCACGTGCCGCTGACCGAGGTATTGGCGATGCGCGAGCTCGGCCAGGTTCTACGGCTGCGCAAGCTCGGCGTCCGCTTGGACTACTACATGATGGACGCGTTTTGGTACGACCCCGATGGCGGTTACCGCGGATGGCGCGCCAAGAGTTGGCCGCATGGACCCGACCGCTGGCTGGCGGCACTGAACACGAATGGCATCAAGCCTGGGCTGTGGTTCAGTACCAATACGCTGACCCACATGCATGTGGCGCCACAATGGCGTGATTCGCTGGCCACGAACGGCTGGTCGATTGCGCTTTACCGCGGCGGTTTTCTCGCCGATTTCATGGACGTGCTGCAATACTGGCACGATCGCGGAATCCGAATGTTCAAATTCGACATGGCGGATTTCGATGCCGTCGCCAAAGCCGACCAAGGTACGCTGACGCCGCGCGCCGCGCGCCGGCTCAACATCCGCGCGTTGCATGCGGCGCTCCAGGGATTCCGGCGTCGCAATCCGGACGTGGTCCTCGTCGGATTCAACGGCCTGGTTGGCGACATCGCATCGACCGCAGCGCCGGTACTCCCGCTTAACGAGACTTGGCTTGACGTTTTCGACACGTTCTATTCGGGCGACCCTCGCCCATCGAATACGCCGGAAATGAGTTTCTGGCGATCGGTCGACATCTACAGCGACCACATGGTGCGCAGCTTCGACCAGGCGGGTGTGCCGCTGTCCCGCATCGATTCAACCAGCGTGATGCTGGGCAACACCGGCACCAACTATCGCCGTCGTGCATCGGCATGGCGCGGCAGCGTGTTGCTGATGGCTTCGCACGGCGGCTGGATCAACACCATCCACGGGGATCTCACGTTCCTCAGCGACGCGGATGCAAGCTGGCTCGCCAAGGTTCAATCGATCTACGATCCACTGCAGCGCGCCGGGCTTACCAAGTCGTTTGGCGGAATCCCGGGCGACACGTACCCCTACGGCTTCGCGTCGCTGGCGACCGATGGCGCGCTTTATACCGTCGTCAATCCGTCGCAGCGGACTCGCAGCGTACGCTTGCCGCAATTGTCGCCGCGGCAGCCGCCGATCGGCGGGGGACGCATCCTTTTCGCCGATGACGGCTTCGCTCCGGAACTCGTCGGCAATACGATCCGGCTGGGGCCGGGCCAGCTCGCGCTTGTCGGCCTCGGGCATTACGCCGATCCGGCATACGATCTCGGAATCGAGCGCGACGTACAGATTCCACGCGACATCGAGCGCCTGCCGGTGCGTTTCGTTGCCGCCGGCAATGCGATTGCCACGACCGCGATGGCGCCAGATACCGGCGATCTGCGCATCGTCATGCGGCAACTCGATGCCAATGACGTGGTGATGCGCAGCACGAGCCGTCGCGACATGGCGCAAATTTTCATCATTCGCGCGACGCAAGACGGCAAGGCGATACCCATTGCCATCCATTACGACAAGGTCGTGTGGAGCGGACTTGGTTGGGCAGTCGGCGAGATCCGCCACCAAGACCTAGCACCCGGACGGCCGGTCGAAATCCGGATTGCGTCCACCGACCCTAAGCCCGCCCTGCACCTCGACGGACGGATTTATCGCGTTGAATACTGACGCAGCGTCGCGCTTGATCCAGGTCAATGCCGGGCCGGAGACGCATTCGTAAGCTGGTGGCTCTCATCGATATGGAGAGCTCGCATGTTCACGCGTACTCGAGTGTTCTTCATCACCGGCACGTTGGCGCTGGCATCGCTTCCTGCACTCGCGCAGACTGCTTCCGACGTCGGGCCGCGCTATGGCTATGGCCCGATGATGTGGCACGGCTGGGGATGGTGGTGGTCGCCCGGCATGGTATTTGGCCCGCTGATGATGCTGATCATCGCTGCCGGCGCCGTCGCCATAGTCATTTGGCTGGTACGGAGTTCGGCCCATTCCAGCCGCACCGCGCTTGACATTTTGGAGCAGCGTTTCGCACGCGGTGAAATTGGCGAAACCGAGTTTCAGAGCAAGCGCAAGTTGCTGCAATCCTGAATCGGTGCGCCGTTTCTGCTAACTTAAGGCGGCCGGCCACGCGCCGGTGCAGCGTTGCGCGTCATTGCAGACACGTAGCTGCACGCGGTCAACCAGCGGAGTGACAATCGATGGCCAGCGAAGCCTCCATCACCATCACGCGCCAGGGCAAGTACCGCTTCCTGGTCGATTTCGGTCCCAACCTTGCGGCCGGAACTGCCGATGAGCCGCCGCCCCTGGGCGATGGCGCCGGTTCCTCACCTGTCCAGTTGCTGGCGGCCGCCGTCGCCAATTGCCTTTCGGCGAGCCTGATCTTCGCCAATGGCAAGTACAACGAAGATCCCGGCGCGCTGAGGGCGACGGCCACATGCGCAATCGGTCGCAACGAGCGCAACCGCCAGCGTGTCACTGGCATCAACGTCAAAATCGTGCTCGGTGCGGCGCCGGAATCGCTCGCTCACCTCGATCGCGCCCTCGCGCAATTCGAGGATTTCTGCACGGTGACGCAGAGCGTTCGCAGCGGCATACCGGTTGCGGTGAGCGTCGCGGCTCCTGACGGACGGGTGCTCAAGTCGTGACGATCTGTCCTGAACGCCCGCCGTCAGATCGCGTTGACGGTCCGTAGCGCTCGTACGGTTGCGTCGAGCCCGGCTTCGAGGCTGGTCCCCGCGGTGAAACCGAGATCGCGCGTGGCCGCGGCCGGATCGCCGACCGAATATCGCACATCGCTGGTCCGCGCCGGCAGGGAAGCCGTTTCGGCCTCGACGTCGAAGCGCCGTGCCAGCAACAGCGCCAAGGCCGTGACGGTCGTCCCCTGGCCGGTACAAACGTTGAAGATCTCAGCGCCGGCATCACGGCCCATGGCCGCAAGGAACGCCGCGACAGCGTCGTCCACATAAACGAAATCGCGCGCTTGGGCGCCATCGCCGAAAATCGAAATCGGCCGGCGAGCGGTGAGCCGCGCGAGGAAGCTCGGCACGACGCCTGGATAAGCGCAATCCGCGGATTGGCGCGGTCCAAAAACGTTGAACAGCCGCAGGCCGACTGTGGGCACGCCGTGCGCGGCGTGCGCGATGCGTGCATGCAGTTCGCAGCCGACTTTATCGGCGCCGCAAATCGAGATCGGCTGTGGCGCCAGTGTTTCGCTCAAAGGCGCCATGCCACGATTGCCGTAAACCGCAGCCGATGACGCGTAGACCACAGGGATTGCTTTGCCGGGCTGCGCGCGGCGCGCGGCATCGAAGATGTTGATCGTGCCCGTCAAGTTGGTGCGATGCGCCTCGAGCCAGCGGCTCTGGCATTCGATAACCGACGGCACCGCTGCAAGATGGAAGCAACCGTCCACATCTTGAATGGCGCGCCGCACCGCCGTAGGATCAGCGACGTCGGCCTCGATAAATTCTACGCCGCGCGGAAGATTCTCGCGCCGCCCGCGCGAGAGATCGTCGAGCACGCGCACGGTATCGCCGCGTGCGATCAGCGCCTCGACGAGATGTGAGCCGATGAATCCGCAGCCGCCGGTGACCAGATACAGCCGCCGCGCGTGCGGTGCGGCGACGGCACGAAACAGATCTGGCGCGGAATAGCCGTCGAGCATCGTCGAGAGTCCCGTGCGGCCGCCGCGTGGTTAACAGCGCACAGCGGACGCTCGACGATTTATAGCATTCTCGCTAAATGCTTTCAGTAGAGAGGCACAGTTAACGCACGGATTTTTCGCGCAGACACTTCCCAACGCTCAAACGGCGCTGGCGACACTGCTGAACATTCCTTTGACGTCGGTACCGACGGTGCCGACGGCAACGGCAATTACGACTGCGATGAGGCTGGCGATGAGCGCATATTCGATCGCCGTAGCGCCGCGGGTGTCGCGGATCACTGAGAAGATGAATGCGTGCACGATCGTCTCCGGTTCTGAGCCGGCGCTAAGCTAAACGGTGCGCCATTAACCCCGCATTAAAAACCATGAATATGGTTAACGCCGGGTTTACTGCGCCGCTGCAGCCGGGGGCCGCAGGATCTTCGCGCCGGGCCAGGTGTCGCGCGTCGCCCGCTGATACTGCGGCGGTGCCGGGATCGGCTCGCCAAGATTCTCCGCGGCGTGCCAGCCCCAGCGCGGATCGTCGAGAAACGCACGCGCCAATGCCACCATGTCCGCTTGCCCGTCAGCAACGATCGTTTCGGCCTGCCGCGCCGTCAGAATCATGCCGATAGCGCGCGTCGCAATGCCGGCGTCGCGCCGGACGCGGGCGGCGAATTCCACCATGTAGCCGGGCGCGACCGGAATCTTGGCGGTTGCGACGTTGCCGCCGCCCGAGCAGCAGAGATAGTCGACGCCGCGCGCCTTGAGCGCCCGGGCGTAGACCACAGCGTCGTCGGGGGTGAGTCCGCCGTCGGTCCATTCGTGGCAGCTGATCCGCATGCCCAACGGCTTATCCTCGGGCCACACCGCGCGCACGGCCTCGACGACGCGCAACGGAAAGCGCATGCGGTTCTCGGCGCTGCCGCCCCACTTGTCCGTCCGCTTGTTCGACAACGGCGACTGAAACTGGTGCAGCAGATAGCCGTGCGCGCCGTGCAACTCCACCAGATCGACGCCGGCGCGCAGCGCACGCCGCGCCGCCATCGCAAAGGCGCCAACGACGCGCTCGATGTCGGCCTCACCCAGCGCCGCCGGCGCGGGCCAGCCGTCGGCGAATGGGAACGGCGACGGCGCCACGGTCTGCCATGCGCCATCCTGCGGCTGCAGTGGCGCGCCGCCCTCCCATGGCTTTTTCGTCGAGCCTTTGCGTCCCGCATGTGCC